>JAJUGH010000010.1 GCA_029268265.1 Alcaligenaceae bacterium
CCGTTATCAGGAAATGCCGTTCGAAGAAGTGGCCCGTGACACCACGGCCCGCGAAATCGGGCAGCGGCTGTTCCTGAACAACTGCGCGCAGTGCCACGGATCGGACGCCCGCGGTGCCGCGAGCTTCCCCAACCTGGCCGACGGCGATTGGCTCTGGGGCGGTTCGCCCGAGCAGATCACCCACACCATCACGGAAGGCCGCCACGGCATGATGCCGCCCTGGAGCGCACAGATCTCGCCGGCAGAGGCTTCGGATATTGCACAGTACGTGCGCTCGCTCTCCGGCCTGGCGCATGACGCGCTGCGCGTGGTGCCCGGCAAGCGGCATTTCGACGCCTTCTGCGTGGCTTGCCACGGTGCCGATGGCAAGGGGAATCCTGCCATGGGCGCGCCGAACCTCACCGATGACGTGTGGCTCTACGGCAGTTCCGAGGCATCCATCGTTCAGACCATCCTCAACGGTCGTGAGAACATCATGCCCGCCCAGAAGACGGTATTGACCGAAGACCAGATCCGTCTGCTTGCAGCTTGGGTCTGGGGCCTGTCGAACAATCCCGGAGCTGTCGCAGCCGCCTCGGGCAATTGAAACCTCAAGCAAGGTAGTTTGAAACAATGAGCAGTCAGGAACCCACCGTACGTCCCCGCAATGAAGACGGCCCGGCGCCCCAGTGGCAGCCGCAGCCGATCGCGAGACCGGGCGGGGGTTCCTCGCCAATTGTCGAGAAGGCCCTGGCCGATGTGCGCAGCAAGATCTACCCGCGCTCGGTCACGGGCTTTTTCGCCCGTTGGCGTGTCGCCCTGGTCATATTTACACAGCTGATTTTCTACGGTCTTCCCTGGCTGCAGTGGAATGATCGCCAAGCCGTGCTGTTTGATCTAGGCGCACGCAAGTTTTATATCTTCGGCATGGTGCTGTGGCCGCAGGACATCATCTACCTCACCGTCCTGCTGGTGCTGTCGGCATTCGCGCTATTTCTTTTCACGGCCATGGCCGGTCGCCTTTTCTGCGGCTACGCCTGTCCGCAAACGGTTTACACCGAAATTTTCATGTGGGTCGAGCGCAAGATCGAAGGCGATCGCCTCGCCCGCATCCGTCTCGATGAGTCCCCGTGGAACTTCCGCAAGTTCCGCCTGAAGGCCGCCAAGCACACGCTCTGGATCCTGATCGCGCTGTGGACGGGCTTCACCTTCATTGGTTATTTCGCGCCCATACGTGAGCTGTTTATCGGCGTGTTCGCCGGAACACTGGGCTTCTGGCAGTGGTTCTGGATGTTCTTTTACGGTTTCGCCACCTGGGGCAATGCCGGTTTCATGCGCGAGCAGGTCTGCAAGTACATGTGCCCCTACGCGCGCTTCCAGAGCGTGATGGTCGACCAGGACACTTTCGTGGTGACCTACGACTACGTTCGCGGTGAGCCGCGTGGCGGCCGCTCGCGCCGGATCGACCACAAGGAAGCCGGCATGGGCGATTGCGTGGATTGCAGTCTTTGCGTGCAGGTCTGCCCCACCGGCATTGATATCCGCGAAGGCATGCAGTACATGTGCATTGGCTGTGGCGCCTGTGTGGATGCCTGCGACACGGTCATGGACAAGATGGACTATCCTCGCGGCCTGATCCGGTACACATCCGGGAATGCCATCAAGGAAGGTCTTTCGCAGCAGCAGGTGCGCAAGCGTATATTCCGGCCGCGGACCCTGGTTTATATGGCCATCCTGGGCATCATATTTATTGCATTTGCGGTATCGCTGGTCACCCGCACCACCTTGCGCATGGATATCATCCGCGATCGCGGCGCATTGGGTCGAGAGGTGCCGGGCGGCATGATCGAGAACGTGTATCGCCTGCAGATCATGAATACTGCCGAGGAGGCCCTGACGCTTTCCGTGTCGGCTGACGGCCTGCCAAATATCGAGATCACCACGCCGGAAGGCTCGGCCTCCGCCGTGCAGATCCAGCCGGCCTCCAACCGTCTGCTGCCGGTAGTGGTACGTGTGCCGGTGGGTGAGGCTGGCCCCGGACTGCACGATATCGAGATCAGGGCAGCGGCCAAATCGGAAGGCGGGCGCGAAGCTGTAGTGGTGGAACGTTCAAGCTTCTACGTTCCCAATTAAGGTGTGCAACCTGCAAATAGGCGTGTAAGATGAAAAAGACAGATACGGCCGTGAAGCCGTGGTATCGCGAACCGTGGCCCTGGATCCTGATGGCGGGCCCGGCCCTGGCGATCATCGGATGCGGCATTACCATTTATCTGGCCGCCACCAATTTCGGCGACCAACAGATCCGCGATGGCGGTGTTAGGCAGGGCTTGGTCGTCACGAAGCCGGCAGTCGAGGCGGATGGCCAGCGCTGATCAGACGCAGGAGACCGTGCTATGAAGTGGCGTTCATTGATGTGGGTGATGTGGCCTTCGTTCCTGGCCGCGGCGATGATGACGTTCTTTGTTTTCGCCCTGATCGACCCGCTCGATATCGTGATTTTCGGGCACATCCGCGCCAGCCGCATGCAGGCCTATACGCTCGGTTTCTTCTTCTTCTGGGCGATGGCCGCCATCTCCAGCGCGCTTACGCTGAACATCGCTCCGCGGGCTCAGGAATACGACGACTTCGGCGAGCCGATTAATTAGGGAAGGGGCGGGCTAGTGCCGCTGGGGTGGCCTGGCGGAGGACAGTCGTTTGGAATTATTGGTGGTGGAGATCCCGCCGCCTCGTGGCTTGCATGCCGCTCGGATGTCCACCTCGCGGCCTGCATGCCGCTCGGATAATCCAGGCTGAGGACAGTCCTCAGGACTGTCCTCAGTCCGGGATTATCCACAGTCGCTGCCGGAGAGGGCTCTTAGGGCGGGCATGTCCAGAATCTTCACTTCCCGCTGCTGGATATGTAGCAGGCCTTCGCGCGCGAATCTGGAGAATAGGCGGCTTACCGTCTCAAGGGTCAGCCCCAGGTAGTTTCCAATTTCCTCGCGACTCATGCGCAGCACAAATTCGTAGGGCGAATACCCTAGCGCCGCCAGGCGGTGCGAGAGGTTAAGCAGGAAGGCGGCGAGCCGCTGCTCGGAACGCAGGGCGCCTAGCGCCATCACGAGCTGATGAGAGCGGTTGATTTCCTTGCTCATGAGCCGGCGGAATTGTTGTTGTAGCGCCGGCATTTGCAAAGAGAGGTGATCCATTTCATCCAGCCGGATCACACAGACTTCACTGTCTTCCAGTGCGATGGCATGCGATACGTGCTCGTTGTTGAGCAGCCCGTCCATACCAAGGATTTCGCCAGGCAGCAGAAATCCGGTGATCTGTACCTGGCCGGATGAATCTTCAAGCTGCGTCTTGATGGAGCCGGATCGGATGCCGTAGACGGCCTCGGTTTTGTCGCCCAGATGGAACAGGGCGGTTCCCTTCGGCAGGCGTATGCGTTCCTTGATAAGTTCGTCGAGCCGCGAAACCTCCGTGCGCACCATACCCAAGGGAAGGCACAGCTCGCTCAACATACAGGTTGAGCAACGCGTGGATTCGGGGGAGACAGTTATTCGCTTTTGCATACGCTGGAAATGCTACGGGCCTCACTGCTTTATTGCCGTTTGATACATATCAAGTATAAAGCAATGTAAAGTGTTTGTCCCGATTGTGTTTAATTTAATTATGTGGTAGTTGCGTGATCCGGGCTCGTCAGGGCGTCTTCGCGATCCGGCAGGCGGCGGGCTGCCTGCGTGCGCACGCCTTCGCCGGCGCAAGAGCCAGGCGGGACGGAGCGGAGGGAGGGGCCGGTAGCACGGACCAACGTCGGTCCTTATCCATGTTCCCAGTATGCGGGCGAGGAATAGTGTGCCTTCAGGAGGTCGATGAAAAGGCGCAATCTTTGTGGCAGATGTTTGCGCTCCGGCATCAATGCAAATATACCATTTGGGGGCGCGGCGTACTCCTCGAGCACTGTAATCAGCCGACCCGCTGCGATATCTTCCTGTACCTCCCAGAGCGAACGCCAGGCCAGCCCGATGCCGGCCAGCGTCCATTGATGCAGCACGGAGCCGTCGCTGCAGGCAAGGTTTCCCTTTACCCGTATCGCCCGGATTTGACCATTCTGCCGCAGCAGCCACCCCTTCGCCTGATTTCCCTGCAAGCCGAACGATAGGCAGTTGTGATCCAGAAGGTCGTCGGGCGTGTTCGGACGCCCGTGGCGCTCCAGGTATGCCGGCGCCGCCACGATGACGCGTTTATTATCGGCCAGCCTCAGGCCCACGATCCGGGAGTCTTCCAGCTCGCCGATGCGAATCGCGCAGTCATAGCCTTCTTCGATGAGGTCCACGAGCCGGTCGCTGAGATCCAGGCTCACGCTGACTTCAGGATAAGCGTCGATGAACGATGGAAGCAATGGAGCGACGTGGCGCCTGCCGAAGCCGGCGGGCGCACTGACCCGTATGTGGCCGGAGGGCCGAACGCTTCCTTGCGCAATGCGTGATTCCACATCGTTCAGTTCACGCAGAATCCGTTGAGCCTCTTCAAGAAACAGGCTGCCTTCGGAAGTCAGTGACATGCTGCGCGTGGAGCGCACCAGTAGCTTGATACCCAGGCGCGCTTCAAGCGCGTTGATGCGGCGACCCATCATGGCCGGTGCAATGCCTTCCTGCCGCGCCGCAGCCGACAGGCTGCCAAGCGTGGCCACCGCAACGAAACTTTCCAGTTGCTTGAAACGGCTCATCGACTCAGGGACTCAGCCGGGCAGGATGAGCGCCGTCAGCATGGCGCGTACGGTGGCCAGTTCTTCCGGCGCTGCGCGCCCCTGACGACTGATCTTGATGCCGGCCCAGCCCAGGCTCTTGAGCTGGTCGGCCAGTACGACGCTTTCGGGGTAGGCGGCCAAGGGGACTTCGAAGGGGTAGCCTTTGGCTTCTCCACTGATTGCGCAACACAACATCAATCCCGACTTACGGTTGTAAACGGCCGGACTGATGACCAGCGCAGGCTTGAAGTCGGGGCCATGGTGGCGTGCCGGCAACTCGAAGTGAACGTGGATGATGTCGCCGGTGTCAGGCGTGTAGCGCTTGTTCATGTCTCTGGCCGTGTTGACTACACCGACCCGAAGTCGACTTCGGGATGCGTGTTGGCCGGCTTGATGCTCCCGATGAGCTGATTCAGCGTGTATTGCTGGCTGCGTACCGGTTCAAGGACCAGAGTTTCGCCTTCAAGGCGGATTTCCATGAGGTCGTCTGTACCCACCTTGAGCGATTTCAGCATGGAAGAGGGCAGGCGCACGGCGGCACTGTTGCCCCATTTTCGGATTACTACGCGCATGCTCGCTCCTTGCTGGTTCACGGCGATTCAAGCTTAACAAGTTTCGACTCTGTGTCAACACTGTCAGACTGACGAGTGGATACCTTGAAATCGCCCGTTATCGGCCGCACATTAACGTCATTCACGAATAGCAAGGGCCCCTATGCGGGCAAAAGAAAATCATGAGATTCGATAAACTCACCACTCGATTCCAGCAGGCCGTGGCCGATGCTCAGAGCCTCGCCCTGCGTAACGACAATCCGTACATCGAGCCGGCGCATTTGCTCTCCGCGCTGTTGGCCGATACCGATGGCGGCAGCGCCAGCCTGCTTGCCCGTGCCGGGGTGTCGGTCGGCCGTGTGACTACGGCGTTGAACCAGCTCATCTCGGGATATCCGCAGGTGCAGGGAGCGGAAGGCAATATTCAGATCAGTCGCGAATTGCAGGCGGCGCTTGCCCGCACCGAGAAAGAGGCCATGCAGCGGGGCGATGAGTACATCGCCAGTGAACTATTCCTGCTGGCCATGGCGGACGACAAAGGCGAAGCAGGCCGGGTGCTGCGAGAGGCTGGTCTGCAGCGCAAGGCACTGGAGGCGGCGATTGACGCGGTCCGGGGCGGAGAGCCCGTGAACGACCCGGCCGGCGACCAGAACCGCCAGGCATTGGAAAAATACACCACCGATGTCACACAACTGGCCCGGCAGGGCAAGCTCGACCCGGTGATCGGCCGCGACGATGAAATTCGCCGCGCGGTACAGATTCTCCAGCGTCGTACCAAGAACAACCCTGTCCTCATCGGCGAACCCGGCGTAGGCAAGACGGCAATTGTAGAAGGGCTTGCGCAACGTATTGTGAACAATGAGGTTCCCGAGACCCTGAAGGGCAAGCGCGTGCTGTCCCTGGATATGGCTGCGCTGCTGGCCGGCGCGAAGTATCGCGGGGAGTTCGAGGAGCGTCTGAAGGCAGTCCTCAAGGAGTTGTCGCAGGACGACGGCAAAACCATCGTGTTCATTGATGAGCTCCACACCATGGTGGGCGCCGGCAAGGCGGAAGGGGCCATCGACGCGGGGAACATGCTCAAGCCTGCACTGGCCCGCGGCGAGCTGCACTGCATCGGCGCGACCACGCTGGACGAATACCGCAAGTACATCGAGAAGGACGCCGCACTGGAACGCCGCTTCCAGAAGGTATTGGTCAGCGAGCCTGACGTGGAATCCACCATCGCGATTCTCCGAGGCTTGCAGGAGCGTTACGAGCTGCACCATGGCGTGGCGATCACCGACCCGGCCATTGTGGCTGCGGCGGAACTCTCGCACCGCTACATCACCGACCGCTTCCTGCCGGACAAGGCGATTGACCTCATCGACGAAGCCGCGGCGCGCATCCGCATGGAAATCGACTCCAAGCCCGAGGTGATGGACCGGCTTGATCGCCGGATCATCCAGCTGAAGATCGAGCGTGAAGCGGTAAAGAAGGATAGCGACGAGGCCTCTCAGCGCCGTTTGCAGGCCATCGAGGAAGAGCTGGTCCGGCTGCAACGCGAGTACAACGACTATGAAGAAATCTGGAAGGCGGAAAAGGCGGCCGTCCAGGGATCACAGTCCATCAAGGAAGAAATCGAACGCGTGCGCGCCGAAATGGCGGAATTGCAGCGCAAGGGCCAGTTCGACAAGCTGGCCGAGCTCCAGTATGGGCGGTTGTCGGAACTCGAAAATCGCCTGAAGGCCGCTGAAGCCGGCAAGGGCGGCGCGCCGGACGGCGAACGCAAGTTGTTGCGCACGGAAGTCGGCGCCGAGGAAATCGCCGAGGTGGTTTGCCGGGCCACGGGTATCCCGGTATCGAAGATGATGCAGGGCGAGCGCGAGAAGCTGCTCAACATGGAAAGTCATCTGCATAACCGTGTGGTCGGGCAGGATGAAGCGGTCAGTCTTGTGGCTGACGCCATCCGCCGCTCGCGCGCAGGTTTGTCTGATCCCGCGCGGCCCTATGGTTCTTTCCTTTTCCTTGGCCCCACGGGCGTAGGCAAGACCGAGCTGACAAAAGCACTGGCCAGCTTCCTGTTTGATTCGGAAGAACACATGATCCGTATCGACATGAGCGAGTTCATGGAAAAGCATTCCGTGGCGCGGCTGATTGGCGCGCCTCCGGGTTACGTTGGCTACGAAGAAGGCGGCTATCTCACCGAGGCCGTAAGGCGCAAGCCCTACAGCGTGGTGCTGCTGGATGAGGTAGAAAAGGCTCACCCCGACGTCTTCAACGTGTTGCTGCAGGTGCTGGATGACGGCCGCCTCACGGACGGCCAGGGTCGCACCGTGGACTTCCGCAACACGGTCATCATCATGACGTCGAACCTGGGCTCACAGCACATTCAAAGCATGGCGGGTCAGCCCTACGACGTCGTGAAGGAGGTCGTCTGGACCGAGTTGAAGCAAAGCTTCCGGCCCGAGTTCCTGAACCGTATCGACGAAGTGGTGGTGTTCCATGGCCTGGATGCCAAGCACATCGAGTCGATTGCGCGAATCCAGCTGCAGCGCCTGGCCGAGCGGCTGGCACAGCGCGAGATGCGGCTGGAAGTTACCGACGCGGCAGTTGCGCAGCTCGCGCGCACCGGCTTTGATCCGGTGTTTGGAGCAAGGCCGTTGAAGCGCGCCATTCAGCAGTACATCGAGAATCCGGTTGCGCGCCTGATACTGGATGGAACCTTTGGCGAGAAAGACGTTGTGCCGGTGGACTGGCAGGAAGACAAGTTCGTCTTCGAACGTACGCTGCAGTAAGCGGAAAACGCCAGCGAAACGCCCGCCATCCGTGAAAGGTGGCGGGCGTCTTTTTTTCGCCTGCGCTAGCGGGCGATATCGCTGCGGTGCCGGACGGCGATCAGGCCTGCTGTTCGCCGTCTTCGCGGCCGTAAAACTTCACGCCGATCTTGATGCGTTCGCGGCCTTGGGCGACGCGATGCCGGTTGGTGTCGCGCAGCGAGTAAACGCAGCCGCAGTATTCCTGCTGGTAGAACTGTTCGCGCTTGCTGATCTCGATCATGCGTTGCGAGCCGCCCCCCTTGCGCCAGTTGTACGTCCAGTACAGCATGCCGGGATACCGGGCGGCGGCTCGCTCGCCGCAGCCGTTGATCTGATTCATGTCCTTCCAGCGCGAGATGCCCAGCGAACTCGTGATCGTGTCATAGCCGTTTTCGTAGGCATACAGGGCCGTACGCTCGAAGCGCATGTCGAAGCACACCGTACATCGGACGCCGCGTTCGGGTTCATTTTCAAGGCCCTTGACCCGTTCGAACCAGTTGTCACGGTCATAATCGGCATCGATGAACTCGATGCCATGGGCTTCGGCATAGCGGATGTTCTCCTGCTTGCGGATTTCGTATTCGCGATCAGGATGAATGTTGGGGTTGTAGAAATAGATGGCGTATTCGATGCCCGATGCCGTCATGGCCTCCATGACCTCGCCGGAGCAGGGCGCGCAGCAGGAATGGAGCAGCACTTTCCGGCGGTTTTCGGGCAGCTGCAGAATGGGGCGGTCGGTTTCAGTCATTGCATTGGGTGCCCGGGGGCACTTACGAGAAGTCCTTGATATTCCGATATTTTAGTCCGCCTGCCGGCATAAGCCCAATGCCGGTCTTCATGCACCCAGAACCTGTTGCCAAAGCGCGGTGACGCAGGCACGTTCACCTACGAGTTCCCCCGCCGGGACGCGCGCCTTTTCCGCACCTTGCAGTCTCAGGGCATGCTGCCGGCGGCGGAATACGCGATAGGCATCGGCCACCTGCCGGGCGGCGTTTTCGTCGATGAGACCGGCGCGCGCGGCCAGCCCGAGCAAAGCGATGTTTCCCAGGTTGTCGAGCAGTTCAGGGTGGCGCCGGGCATGGAGCAGGACCAGGTACTGGGTGATGAACTCGATATCGACCATGCCGCCGGCGTCGTGCTTGATGTCGAAGTCGCCGCTATGGTTGGGGTGGCCAGCGCGGATCTTTTCGCGCATCTCGCGCACGGCGGCGCCAAGGGTGTCCGGCTCGCGCTCGCGTAGCAGTATTTCGCGCCGGACTTCCTCGAAGCGGGCGCCCAGACCGGCGTCCCCGGCGCAGTAACGGGCCCGCGTCAGCGCCTGATGTTCCCAGATCCACGCGTGCTCGCGCTGGTAACGGGTGAAGGCGTCCAGCGACACCGCCAACAGCCCGGCGTCGCCGTCGGGCCGCAGACGCAGGTCGATGTCATAAAGCCTTCCCGAAGAAGTCATGGTGGAGAGCCAGGAGACCATGCGCCGGCCAAGCTTGACATAGCGTTCCACGGCATCGTCGTCCGGGTCGTCGTACAGCAGGACCAGGTCGAGATCCGAGGCATACCCGATTTCCTTCCCGCCGAGCTTTCCGTAGGCTATGACGGCGAATCGGGGCGCCTCGCCACCCGCTGCGCTCCCCGGCGGAGCCACCAGCGGCCACGCGCGTTTTACGGTCTCATCCAGCAAGAGATCGGCCAGGGCCGAGAGGTGATCCGCGAGTGCTTCGATGCTCAGCAGTCCCTCAAGATCCTGCGCCAGCAGCTGAAAGCTCACCTGATGCTGGACATCCCGCATCAGGTTCATCTGCTTCTCTACGTCCGGGCGGCCGTCCGGCAGCAGACTGGCGTCAAGTTCCCTGCAGAGCTGCAGGCGGATTTCCTTGAAGTCGGGCGCCTCCATCAATGAGTGCCACTCGATCAGGCTGTCCAGCAGTACCGGATAGCGGCTCAGATATTGCGATGCCCATGGGCTCGCTCCCACGACACGGGTGACGCGCGCCAGGGTCTCCGGGTATTCGGCCAGCAGGGCCATGTAGGCGCTGCGTTGGGCAATGTTCTCCACCAGGTCGAACAATCGGGTCGCGGTGGTCGCGGGGGTTTCGGTTCCTGCGGCAGAGGCCAGCAGCGCGGGGAGCAACTTGTCGAGTCGCTTGCGGCTGGCATTGGGCAAGTTCCGGATGCGGTGCCCGCCGAGCAAGGCGTCCAGCCGACGGCATACCGAGTCGGCATCTTCGCCCATGTGCTCGCGGATGAACTGCGACATGTCGCCGGCCTCAGGTTCGGGCGGCGTGCAGGCTTGGGACTGGGGGGCGGGCGTCGCCACGCCCGCGATCCGGAAGGCATCGTGGAACGCTTCGCTGACGTGGCGGCGGTGCATGGCCAGCGTATGCTCGAATTCGTCAGGGGCCATACCCATGGCGGTGGCAAGCTCCGCCTGCCGCTCGGGGTCGCGCGGCAGCAGATGCGTCTGCTCATCTTCACGGTACTGCAGCATGTGTTCGACACGGCGCAGCATGACATAGGCGGCTTCAAGCCGATCCGCCACCTCTTCGTCGATCACACCGGAGGCGCGCTGGCTTTGCAGGGCGGAAAGAAGATTGACCCGTTGCAGCGACGGCAATCGGCCGCCACGTATCATTTGCGTCAGCTGGACGACGAACTCGATTTCCCGGATACCGCCTTCGCCCAATTTGATGTTGTGGACGGCGTCCACGTCGCTACGCGCAAGCGCACGGCGCTGCCAGTCCCGTCGTATCCGCTCACGAAGCTCGCGCAGCGAGGAGAGGGCGTCGAAATCGAAATACTTGCGATACACAAACGGTGTGCGCAGCGATTCCAGATGGCGGCGGTCTTCCATGGGTTCGCTCCCCTCGAAAGCCTTGCCGGGGAGGCAACGCGCCTTGATCCACGCGTAGCGTTCCCATTCCCGGCCCTGAACCACCAGGTAGTTCTCGAATGCCGCCAGGCTCCAGGCGAGCGGACCCGAGTCGCCGTCGGGACGCAGGCGCAGATCGGTCCGGAACACCTGGCCGTCAGCGTCGAGCTCGGAGATCAGCGGCATCATGCGCTGGGTGAGCCGGCCATAGAATTCGTGGTGGCTCAGCGGCCGACGGCCGCGTGTCTCGCCGTCGGACCCATACAGCATGACCAGGTCGATGTCCGAGGATACGTTCAGTTCGCGTCCGCCGAGCTTGCCCATGCCCACAATCAGCATTTCCTGCGGCTTGCCGGTTTCCGGGTCGATGGGCGTGCCATGGACTTCGGCAAGGGCATGAGCAGCAGTCCGGTAAGACTGCGCCACCGCCAGTTCCGCCAAGTGCGTCATCGCGCCGAGCACTTCGGGCAGCGCTGCCGCGCCCGCAATGTCCCGTACGGTGACCGTGTGGAACACCCGCTGCCGGAGTCGCCGAAGCACCGGACGCAGAGCTTCGGGTGACATGGTTTCATCGGGCGTTCCCCCGAGCTCCACGAACCACTCATGCAAACGTCGGGCGTCGATCGGCCGACGGACCGCGTCTTCCAGCCAGCTGCCGAACTCTGGGTTCGCGTCGACTCTACGGCGCAATGGCCCGGACCATGCGAGAGCCGGCTCTAATATAATGGTTTGGGTCATAACGAAGGAAAACAAAACCGGAAGGGCGGCACAAGCTCGCAAGATACTGCAAAACCGCCGATGCCGGCGAGCCTTCCGTCCAACGCCGTGCCGCATACACTACGCCGCCCGCTCAAATGGCTGGTTCTCTTCGTGCTGGGTTGCTACATCGTCCTGGCGACGATCTTCCTCGGCGTACGTTACTGGTTCCTCCCCAATATCGACCGCTGGCGCGAGCCGATACAGGAAAGAATTTCCGCCATGCTGTCCGTCCAGGTGCAGCTGGGCGAAATCGGAGCAGACTGGCGGGGGCTCCGTCCGCGCCTGCACGTGCGTGATGCCGTTCTGCACGATGACGCTGGCAGACCGTTGCTGAACGTTCCCTCCATGGATGCCGTGCTGAGCTGGCGCAGCGTGCTGTCGGGCCGTCCGCAGCTTTACTCGCTGCATGCCGAAGGCGTCCGGTTGTCGGTGCGCCGCGATCGCGCCAATCGCATCCATATCCTGGGCAGAGAGGTCGATCCCGGCCTCGGCAACGGTGGTGACGAGGGCGCCGCTGGTGAGCAGCTTCTGCATTGGATCGCCGGGCTGGAGCAACTGCATCTGAGCCATGCGACCTTGCGGTGGATCGATGTGCGGCGCGCTGCTCCGCCCCTGGAGTTCCGCGACGTATCGATTCGCCTGGCGTCTTCCGACGACGGTTATGCCTTTGCGATGGTCGCCAAGCCGCCAGAATCCCTGGGGCAGTCGTTTACTCTTCAGGCGGCAGTGCGCTCGGATATCAGCTTCGACCGGCCTGCTTCGCTCGAGGAAATCAGCGGGCTGCTGCATGTGAACGTGCCGGCAATGCAGCCTTCGGCATGGCAGCCCTGGCTGGATGTCCATACCGTGCTGGACGACGGTAGGGTGAATTGGCAGGGGTGGCAGGAAGTGGAATCCGGCGCCCTGGGCCGGCATGTTTCCCATGTCGAAGTCGAACGCGGCCGCTGGCGGCCATCTTCCGACGTCTCAGCCGCCGTACGGCATGCCCTGGTGTATCTGGACGGCCCGTGGCGGACGTTGCACGCGCTATGGAGCGCAGAGGCCAACGAGGATGCGACGCTCCCACCGGCACGTGTCGTCGTCAAGCTGCAGGCCTCGGAAACCGAGCTGCCGTCAATACTGGATGAGCCGCTGGCGTTTGATGAGGTGGCGGTCTCCGCACATGTAAACCATGACCCGGATAACGGGTTTCTCCTTGATGTGGAGCGGGCCCAGCTTCGTAATGCCGATATGGATCTCGATGTATTGGGCACCTGGCGCCAGAGGGGCGGGGGTGTTGCCGGCCTGATCGATATGAGCGGGCATTTCCAGCGGGCGGAGCTGGCGGCTATTGAGCGCTACCTGCCCCGCGTCGTTGACCAAGACGCGCGCGAGTGGATGCGTAACGGCTTGCTCGCGGGGCGTCTGACGCAGGCACCGGTAATCTTGCGTGGCGACCTTGTGCATTTTCCGTTTGGCGAGCAGCCGGATAGTGGCGAATTCAGCGTGGGCGGGCCGGTTTCCGATGTCGTGATCGATTACGCGCCCGAAGCGCTGGCCGGACCGCCCGGTTGGCCGCGGCTGGAGCAGTTGAATGGCCATGCGTCATTGCATAACGTGCATCTGACGGTAAAGGCGGACTCCATGCAGATGCGGCCGCGAGAAGGCGCCAGCATTGCGCTCACTGAGGTTGAAGCCCACATTCCCGACATCGAGGACGATGCGCAGCTGACGGTGAAGGGGCTGGGGAAGGCGGATGGCGGAAGCTTTCTGGCCCTGATCCAGGAGTCCCCGCTGGACGAGCTGCTCGACGGCCTGTTTGCCGATGCAACGGCGTCCGGCACGTGGGAGGTCCCCATCTCACTGGATATTCCGCTAACCGATACGGCGGCAACCCGCGTTGCCGGTTCCGTCATTTTCCGTGATGGCGGCCTGATGCTAGACAAGTCCTACCCGGCGCTCTCGCGCCTTGAGGGCAAACTGGACTTCACCGAAGAAGTGCTGGTGGCGCACGGCATCAAGGGCATGGCGCTCGACGGACCGGTCGAGATATCCGGCGGCGTCGGGCCAGGGCAGAAGAGCCTTGTTTTCAATGGAAGGCTTACGGCCGCCGCACTTGACCGTTATCTGGATGGAAGGCTGCACGGGCGAGCAAAGGGATCCACGGCGTACCGGCTAGACTTGCAACGCAACGGCGCGGGCGGCTTCGGTTTGAGGTTTGATGCACCGCTTGACGGTCTGGCGCTGGACCTGCCCGCGCCACTGGCGAAGCCGGCGGCGCAGCGCCAGGCTTTGCGCGTGCAATGGACGCCCGCAAAGGGCAAGAACGGAAGCGCGGCGCTGGATATCAATCTTGCCGGTGGCCCCGCGGCAAGGTTGCTGCATCGTATGGGCGGCGGCGGGAAGGCGCCATTTTTCCATGCGGCGGCAGTGAGCTGGGGGGCCCAAGACAAACCCAAGACGGATGGCGACGGCCTCACGGTCGACATCGTGGCCCCCACTATCGATATCGACGGGTGGCGCGAGCTGATGGCCGATACGAAGGGCGCAAAGGGCTTGGGCAATGCGGCTGGCCTGTTGCCGCCTCTGCGCTCCGCGAGACTGCAGGCGGACACCGTTCGTGCCTTTGGCATGGATCTGGATCACTTTACTTTCACCGCCCGCAAGCCGGAGAGTGACCATTGGCGTGTCGACGTAAGCTCGACCCAGACCGCCGGCACGTTGTTCTGGCATCAGCGCCAGGGCAAGGTGCAGGGCAATGTGCAGGCAAACTTTGAACGCCTGATGCTCGGCAACCCTTCTTCCGACAAGGGCGAGCCTGAAGGCGAGCCAGATATCAGCGACGACATTGATATTCCGGCAGTACAGCTACACGTGGATCGGCTGAAGCTATACGGCCGCGACGTGGGCTCCGTCTCCCTGATGGGTGTGAACACGGCTCAGGGCCGCAGCTGGAAACTGCAGGAGCTCCAGATCTCCAGCCCGCACGGGATATTGAAAGGAACCGGCCATTGGCAGCTGCGCGGGCCACAACGAGGCCTGCGCATCGAGGCCAACGCCATGTTCGACGATCTTGGAGCCTGGCTGGCGCAAGCGGGTTTCAAGGACCTGGTGCATGGCGGCCATGGAGAAGTAAAGGGGCATATCGAGTGGCGTGACATACCATGGCGCTTCGACCGCGCCCAACTGTACGGCGATCTCACGGCCGACCTGGCGAAGGGACGGTTCGCCAGCCTGGGTTCGCACTCGGGCCGGCTACTCGAGTTGTTGTCGCTCCAGTCGGTAAAGCGCCTGGCCACGTTTGAGTGGAACCCTGCGGGTCTCATGCAGCAAGGCTTCCCGTTCGACACGCTGCAAGGCCATGTGTCGCTAAAGGCCGGCGTTTTGCACAGCGAAAATTACCGTATTACGAGTCCGGTAGCCACGATTGTCATGGCGGGGGATGTGGATCTGGTTCAGGAGAAGCTGGATGTGCATGCCGTCGTAGTGCCTAGCCTGGATGTGAGCGGCGCCGCGATTGCAGCCGGCATTGCCGTGAATCCGGTGGTGGGAATCGGGGCGTTTCTCACGCAATGGCTGCTGAAACATCCCTTGAGCAAGGCGATGACGGTGGAGTATCGGGTGAAGGGGAAGTTCGACGATCCGCAGATCGCGGAGGTCCAGCGCTCGGAAGGCGGCGGCTGAGGTCCGGCGGTAGAAGCGGGAAGGGGAAAAGGGCGCCCTGCCGGCACCCTGTTTCCACGGCTGGCAGGGTTAGAGGATACCTTGCTGCAGCATCGCGTCGGCGACTTTCACGAAGCCGGCGATGTTGGCGCCATCCACGTAATTGACGACCTTGCCGGGGGCGGCGTGGCGTACGCAATTCTCATGGATGTCACGCATGATGGCGTGCAGTTTGGTGTCTACCTGGTCTCGCGTCCAGCACAGGCGTTGGGCATTCTGGCTCATTTCGAGTCCGGATACCGCAACTCCACCGGCATTGCTTGCTTTGCCAGGTGCATAGAGCACGCCTGCCTCGATAAAGGCATGGGCGGCTTCAAGGCTTGTGGGCATGTTGGCGCCCTCGGCCACACAGCGGACACCGTTGCGAATCAACGCCTTCGCGTCCTCGATTTCGAGTTCGTTCTGGGTTGCGCAGGGCAGGGCGACGTCCACGGGCACATGCCAGGGGCGCTTTCCTGCTTCGTAGCTGAGCTTCATTTCCTTCGCGTAGTCTTCCACACGGCCGCGCTCGGCATTGCGGATGCGGCACAGCACGGCGAGCTTCTCGGGTGTGAAGCCTGCGGGATCAACGACGGTTCCCTGAGAGTCGGAAACGGTCACCACCTTGGCGCCCATGTGCATGCATTTTTCAATGGCGTATTGCGCCACGTTGCCTGAACCGGACACGGCCACCGTATAGCCTTCCAGCGACTGGTGCGTGTGCTTGAGCATTTCTTCCGCGAAGTACACCGTGCCATAGCCGGTGGCTTCGGGGCGAATCAGACTGCCGCCAAAGGTCAGTCCCTTGCCCGTGAACACGCTGCCCGCTGAGTTCGAGAGCTTTTTCATCATGCCGGCCATGAAGCCGACTTCACGTGCGCCTACGCCGATATCACCGGCAGGCACGTCGGTGTCGGGGCCGAGGTGACGATGCAGTTCGAACATCAGGGCCTGGCAGAAGCGCATGACTTCGCCGTCGGACTTGCCTTTCGGGTCGAAGTCGGAACCGCCCTTGCCGCCGCCCATGGGCAACGTGGTGAGCGCGTTCTTGAAGGTCTGCTCGAAAGCCAGAAACTTCAGGATGGACAGGTTCACCGACGGGTGGAAACGCATGCCGCCCTTGTAAGGACCGATAGCCGAGCTGTGCTGGATACGGAAGGCGCGGTTGACGTTGACCTTGCCGGAGTCGTCCACCCAGGTCACGCGGAACTGGATGATGCGCTCGGGCTCGATCAGACGTTCGAGAAGGGCGTGATCCGCGTATTGGGGGTTGCGTTCCAGGAACGGCCAGAGGCTGGTCATGACCTCGTGGACGGCCTGCATGAATTCCGGTTGGTGAGGGTCGCGGGCCCGGATGCCCGCAAGGAATTGCTCTAGGTTGGAAGCTGCCATTCTTATTTCTTCATCATGTCGAAAAATTCGGCGTTGGTCTTGGTAGCCCGAACCTTGTCCAGGATGAACTCCATCGCTTCCACTTCGTCCATGTCGTGAATGAACTTCCGCAACACCCAAACCTTTTGTAAAAGCTCGGGCTTGATGAGCAACTCCTCCCGGCGGGTTCCGGACTTGTTGAGGTTGATGGCCGGGTAGACGCGCTTCTCGGCCAGGCGGCGTTCCAGGTGCACTTCGCTATTGCCCGTGCCCTTGAACTCCTCATAGATCACCTCATCCATGCGGCTGCCGGTTTCAATCAGCGCCGTACCGATGATGGTGAGCGAACCGCCTTCCTCCAGGTTGCGTGCTGCGCCAAAGAAGCGCTTGGGGCGCTGCAAGGCATTGGCGTCCACGCCACCCGTCAGGACTTTTCCAGACGCGGGCACCACAGTGTTGTAGGCCCGTGCCAGACGCGTGATCGAGTCCAGCAGGATCACGACGTCTTTCTTCAATTCAACCAAACGTTTTGCCTTCTCGATCACCATCTCGGCCACCTGAACGTGGCGCGTGGCGGGTTCGTCGAAGGTCGATGCCACCACTTCGCCCCTCACGGTGCGCTGCATCTCGGTCACTTCCTCGGGGCGCTCGTCCACCAGCAGGACGATCATGACCGCGTCGGGGTAGTTCGTGGTGATGGCATGGGCGATGTGCTGCATCATGACCGTCTTGCCCGATTTCGGGCTCGCCACGATCAGAGCACGCTGACCCTTGCCGAAGGGGGCAAAGATGTCCAGGATGCGCCCGGTAATGTTTTCTTCGCTCTTGATGTCACGCTCCAGCGTCATCACCTCGTCGGGATGGAGGGGCGTGAGGTTCTCGAACATGATCCGATGCTTGATTGCCTCGGGTTGCATGCCGTTGACCTTGTCGACTTTGACCAGGGCGAAATAGCGCTCGCCGTCTTTGGGCGTGCGCACTTCGCCTTCGATCGAGTCACCGGTGTGCAGGTTGAAACGCCGGATCTGGGAAGGCGAGATATAGATGTCGTCAGTGCTGGCCAGGTAAGACGTATCCGGCGACCGCAAGAAGCCGAATCCGTCGGGCAGCACTTCCAGGACGCCGTCACCGAAGATCTGTTCGCCCTGCTTGGCCCGCTTCTTCATGATGGCGAACATGAGTTCCTGCTTGCGCAGCCTGCTGGCGTTGTCGATTTCCAGACTGGCGGCCATTTCGAGCAGCTGCGAGACGTGCAGCGCCTTTAATTCGTTGAGATGCATGGGTGATGAGGGGAGAGGGGGGTGATTGCGGTTGGTGGCGAGCCCGGAGAGGGCTCGCGCGATTAACGGGGCAGGTGTTCTGTTATTTTTTTGGGGCGCTTAAAGCGATTCGTCCAGGAAAGCGGTGAGCTGGGACTTGGACATGGCGCCGACCTTGGTTGCGGCAGCCTTGCCGTCTTTGAAGAGCATCAGAGTCGGGATACCGCGGATGCCAAACTTGGCGGCCGTGTCGGGATTTTCGTCGACGTTGAGCTTCGCAATGATAACACGGCCCTTGTACTGGTTAGCAGCCTCATCGAGGATGGGCGCGATCATTTTGCACGGGCCACACCACTCGGCCCAGTAATCAACCAGTACGGGAAGGTCGGACTTCAATACGTCGGAGTCGAACGAGGCGTCCGTAACATGCTTAATGGAATCACTCATGGCAGGAAAAGGATAGATGAATGCGAAATTGTTGCGGGCCCTGCGGCTGTGCCGGGAAGCCGACGCGTCAGAGTGCGGGCGAGGGAATGGCCGCTGGTCGTGTTTTTTTGCAAGCATACCACTAGCAATGGCGCGGCGTACAACGCGATTGGCGAGGTATCCGTAAAATACAGCCTTTCGTTCACGACCAATACGGAAGCAAATTGTCCACATCCCGCTACGACGAAGCATCGATCCGGGTGCTGAAAGGCCTCGAGCCGGTCCGGCAGCGCCCGGGCATGTACACCCGTACCGAGAATCCGCTGCACATCATCCAGGAGGTGATCGACAACGCCGCTGACGAAGCCCTGGCGGGCTTTGGCCGCTCCGTGATCGTCACCCTGCATACCGACGGCAGTCTCTCGGTCGAGGACGATGGCCGAGGCATTCCGGTAGGACTGCACGAGCAGGAACAGGCGCCCGTGGTGGAAATCGTTTTCACTCGCCTGCATGCCGGCGGCAAGTTCGACAAGAAATCCGGAGGCGCTTACGCCTTTTCCGGGGGCCTCCACGGCGTCGGTGTGTCGGTCACCAATGCCCTGTCGCGGCGTATGGAAGTGCGTGTCACGCGGGACGGAAAGGTCCATGAAATCGTATTTGCCGGCGGCGAAGTGGAAACGCCGCTCCAGGTGGTCGGCAACGCGCCCCGCAAGGCATCCGGCACGCGGGTCAGAGTGTGGCCTGACGCAAGCTATTTCGATTCCCCGGTCATTCCGCTGGCAGAACTGACTCACAGTCTACGAAGCAAAGCGGTGTTGCTGGCGGGTGTGCGCTTCGAATGTCGCAACGAGAAGACGGGCGACGTCCAGGTCTGGCAGTACAACGACGGGGTGCGCAGCTATCTCGAGCAGGCACTGGGCGATAGCGAACGCATTGTCCCGGCCTTTGAAGGCAGTCACTATGCCGGGCCGGATGACGACAACTATTCGGAAGGCGAAGGTGCTCAGTGGGTCGTGGTCTGGACCGCCGACGGCCCCGTGGTGCGCGAATCCTACGTCAACCTGATTTCCACGCCGGGCGGCGGCACGCATGAGGCCGGCCTGCGCGACGGGCTCTTCAATGCCGTGAAGTCCTTTGCCGATCTGCACGGCCTGGTGCCCAAGGGGGTGAAGCTGCTGCCGGAGGACGTCTTCGCCCGCGCGAGCTTCGTGTTGTCGGCCAAGGTGCTGGATCCCCAATTCCAGGGGCAGATCAAGGAGCGCCTGAACAGCCGTGATGCGGTCAGGATGATCAGCGGCTACGTAAAGAACGCGCTCGAGCTGTGGCTGCACGGTCATGTGGAATATGGCAAAAAGCTTGCGGAAAGCGCGATACGGCAGGCCCAGGCCCGGGCCCGATCGGCGCAGAAGGTCGAAAAGCGCAAGAGTTCAGGTGTGGCAGTCTTGCCCGGCAAGCTGACGGACTGCGAGTCCAGTGACGTGTCGCGCACTGAACTGTTCCTGGTTGAGGGCGACTCGGCAGGAGGTTCCGCGAAGATGGGGCGCGACAAGGAGTTCCAGGCCATCCTGCCCTTGCGCGGCAAGGTGCTCAATTCCTGGGAAGTGGAACGCGACCGCCTGTTTGCCAATAACGAGATTCACGATATTGCGGTGGCCATCGGCGTGGACCCGCATGGTCCCGGAGACGAGGCGGACCTGTCCGGCCTGCGCTATGGCCGTATCTGCATATTGTCGGATGCCGACGTCGACGGTTCTCATATCCAGGTATTGCTGCTGACGCTCTTCTTCCGGCATTTTCCCCGGCTGATCGAGGCCGGGCGCGTGTGCGTGGCACGCCCGCCGCTTTTCCGCGTCGACGTTCCGGCCGCCGGCAAGCGGCCCGCTCGAAAGCTTTATTGCCTGGACCAGATCGAGCTCGAATCCGTCCTTGATAAGCTGCGCAGCGACGGCGTGCGCGAAGGCAGCTGGTCGATCAGTCGCTTCAAGGGGCTCGGCGAAATGAGCGCGGAGCAATTGTGGGACACCACGATGAACCCCGACACCCGCCGCCTGATGCCGGTGCTCTACGGCGAGCTTGGTGCCGTCGACACGGGCCGCATGTTCAACATGCTGATGGGTAAGGGCGAGGCCTCACAGCGCAGGCAATGGCTGGAACAGAAGGGCAATCTTGCAGACGTTGACGTCTGACGCAGCGGAGTAATCTTGATGGACGCAACACAGGGGGGATTTTCCCCCGATGATGAAAGCATCACGCTAGGCCGGTATGCCGAACAGGCTTACCTGGACTACGCCGTCTCGGTGGTGCGCGGCCGCGCGCTTCCGGAAGTGTCGGACGGCCAGAAGCCGGTGCAGCGGCGCATTCTGTACGCCATGCAGGCCATGGGTCTTGGCCCTGGTGCCAAGCCCGTGAAGTCCGCCAGAGTGGTGGGCGACGTGCTCGGTAAATATCACCCGCACGGTGATCAGGCGGCCTATGACGCCATGGTACGCATGGCGCAGACCTTCGTTCTGCGTTATCCCCTGGTGGACGGTCACGGAAACTTTGGTTCCCGAGATGGAGACAATGCCGCGGCCATGCGGTATACCGAAGCGCGCCTGACGGCCTTTGCCGGTGTCCTTCTCGACGAGCTCGATGAAGGCACCGTGGACTTCCTGCCCAATTACGATGGCAGCCAGAAGGAGCCCGCCTTGTTGCCGGCTCGGCTGCCGGTGGTGCTGCTGAATGGCGCGTCCGGCATCGCCGTGGGCATGGCCACCGAGATACCTTCCCATAATCTGCGTGAGATCGCCTCTGCATGCGTCGCGCTGATTCGCCGCCCCACGTTGAGCGATGACGACCTGCATGAACTGGTTCCCGGCCCGGACTTCTCCGGTGGCGGCCAGATCATCTCTTCTGCCCAGGAAATCCGTCAGGTCTACGAGCAGGGCAGGGGTTCCATCAAGGCGCGCGCGCGTTGGCAGTTCGAAGAGTTGGCACGCGGGCAGTGGCAGATGGTGGTGACCGAGCTGCCGCCGGGCACCTCAGCCCAGAAGGTGCTCGAGGAGATCGAAGAGCGCACCAACCCGAAGGTGAAGGCCGGGAAGAAGTCGCTCACCACCGAACAGCAGCAGACCAAGGCGCTGATGCTCAGCCTGCTCGATACGGTGCGTGACGAATCCGGCAAGGAAGCGGCGGTTCGCCTGGTGTTCGAGCCGAAGAGCAGCCGTATTTCCCGCGAAGAGCTGGTGACCGTTCTGCTTGCCCAGACCAGCATGGAATCCAGCGTGCCGATCAATCTGGTGTGCATCGGCAGGGATGGCCGGCCGCGCCAGATGAATCTGCGCGAGATGCTGACCGAATGGGTGTCCTTCCGCGCCGACACCATGACGCGGCGCACGCGTCACCGGCTCGACAAGGTCACCGATCGAATCCATGTGCTGGAAGGGCGCATGGTGGTGTATCTGAATGTCGACGAAGTGATCGCCACCATCCGGGAATCCGATGAGCCACGGGCTGCGTTGATGGAGCGCTTCAGCCTCAGCGAGCGCCAGGCCGACGATATCCTGGAAATGCGCCTGCGTCAGCTCGCTCGTCTGGAAGGCATCCGCATCGAGCAGGAGCTCGCGCGGCAGCGCCGTGAACAGCAGGAGCTGCAGAAGCTGCTGGACGACCCCAACGCGTTCAAGCGGCTGATGATCAAGGAGATCGAGGCGGATGCGAAGGCGTTTGGAGACGAGCGCCGCACCCTCATCGAAGCCGCCGAGCGGGCCGTGCTCGAGACCCGTGTAGTGGAAGAACCGGTGACCGTGATCGTGTCGCAAAAGGGTTGGCTGCGTTCGCGTCAGGGGCATGGGCACGACGCCACGCAGTTTTCCTTCAAGGCGGGCGACGCACTGTACGACGCGGTGGAATGCCTCAGCACGCACGAACTGGTAGGCCTATCGAACACCGGACGGGCCTACACGGTGGCCGTGGCAAATCTTCCCTCGGCGCGGGGGGATGGCCAACCGATCACTTCGATGATCGAGATCGAGCCAGGCAGCCGTATCGTGCACGTGGTCGCCGGGCCGTCGGATAACCGATATGTGATTGCCGCCCGCAGTGGGCACGGTTTCATCGCTCAGCATGCTGACCTCACCACCCGACAGCGGGCGGGCAAGCAGTTCTTCACACTGGCCAAGGGCGATACGATGATGAAGCCACTGCCGCTTCTGCCAGACGACACCCATCTCGCCATGCTAGCCAAGGGGGGGCGGCTGCTCGTGGTGCCGCTGGATGAGCTCAAGACCATGAGCGGTGGCCGCGGAACGCAGCTGATTGGCCTGGATGCCGACGACGCACTGGCTCAATGGGTCGCCATCGGCCCCGCTGGGCTCACTGCACGCGGCGTTTATCGGAACCGTGAGACGGACGTGCATATGAGCCTCGACGACCTCGCCGACTACATCGGCAAGCGTGCTCGCAAGGGCCGGGTGTTGTCGCTCAAGTTGCGTGAACCGAGGCTGTTCCGGCGTACGCCTTAAAATACCGGTAGTTGAACTTTTAGCGGATGTTTCAAGGACATGAGTTTCAAGGTCACCGTGCTGCCCAGTCGGCATGAATTCACCGTCGAAGACGGGCAGTCCGTGCTCGATGCAGCATTGGCCGCCGGCATCGTTCTCCCCTACAGTTGCCGCAATGGCGCCTGCTCCACTTGCAAGGGCAGAGTAGTGGAGGGCGACTATGACGCCGGAAAAGGAACGTCGCAGATTGTCCCGGAAGAAGAACGGGAGCAGGGCTATACCCTCTTCTGCCAGGCAAAGCCACTCAGTGATCTCGTCATCGAGGCGCAGGAAGTGCGCATGGCCAGCGATATCCAGATTCGCAAGATGCCGTCTCGCGTCGTTGGTCTGGAGAAGGCCGCGGAAGATGTGATGGTGGTCACCTTGCAGCTGCCTACGTCCGAACCGTTTCGCTATTACCCCGGGCAGTATCTGGATTTCATCCTCAAGGATGGCCGCCATCGCAGCTATTCGATGGCAACGCCGCCTAATGACGCTAACCAGGTCGAACTCCACATACGGCACACGCCGGGTGGCGCGTTTACCGATCATGTCTTTGGTGCAGGCGCCACGCAGATGAAGCTGCGTGAAATCCTGCGCGTGGAAGCACCGCTGGGCTCATTTTTCCTGCGTGACAGCAGCAAGCCGGCCGTACTTCTTGCCAGCGGGACAGGCTTCGCGCCCATCAAGGCCATTGTGGAGCACATGCTGGCCAGCGGTGATACCCGGCCGGTCCGGCTTTACTGGGGCGGGCGCCGCCCCCGGGATTTGTACATGGATTCGCTCGTACGCGAATGGCAGCAGAAATTGCCGGATTTCCGTTATATCCCGGTGGTATCCGATGCCTTGGCCGAGGACGGGTGGCAGGGCCGCAGCGGCTTCGTCCACCTCGCGGTCATGGAAGATATTCCCGACCTCTCGGGTCACCAGGTCTATGCCTGCGGCGCGCCGATCATGGTCGATAACGCACGACGCGATTTCACCGAGACCTGCGGACTGCCGGAAGAAGAGTTCTATGCCGACGCCTTCACTACGGCGGCGGATGCGGCCTGAGCGGCCAGCAGCAACAATGTCCGCCCCGTCCGCGCGGGGCGGAAGCAACGGGGTGTTTGAATGAGAATCGCGGTACTCGGTAGCGGCGTCATAGGAACCGCCACTGCATGGTGGCTTCGTCAGGCGGGCCATGAAGTCGTGGTCGTGGAGCGGCAGCCGGACTCGGGCCTGGAGACCAGTCGCGCCAATGGCGGACAGATTTCCGTCTCGTATGCGGAGCCGTGGGCCAATCCTCAGCTGCCCGGCAGACTGATCAAGTGGCTTGCTCGTGACGACGCCCCTTTCGCCATGCGTCTGCGCATGGACCCGGCCCAGTGGCGTTGGGGCCTCATGTTCCTGCGTGAATGTCTGCCTGCCCGTGTTGCGCGCAATGTCGCGGCAATGGTGAACATGGCGCAGTACAGCCGGCGCATCCTGCAGGAATTGCTCTGTCAGCTCGCCCTGGCGTACGACCACCAGGAACGTGTCATTCTGCTCTTCTATCGCAGCACGTCCGAATTCGAGCGCTCTCAGAAGCTGGCCGAGATCATGCGCGACCATGGCGTCGAC
>JAJUGH010000011.1 GCA_029268265.1 Alcaligenaceae bacterium
CAACTTGTACAAGTAGTTAACTGGCGGAGACGGAGGGATTCGAACCCTCGATACGGGTATAAGCCGTATGCTCCCTTAGCAGGGGAGTACCTTCAACCTCTCGGCCACGTCTCCAAAGGAAACCGTGATTCTAGCACGGTTTTTTTGAGGTGGTTAGTCCTCGGTTACTTCTTCGGAAGGCGCCTTGTCGAGGCCGAAGGCCCTGTGCAGCGCGCGCACGGCGAGCTCCATGTATTTGTCGTCGATCACCACCGAGGTCTTGATTTCGCTGGTGCTGATCATCTGGATGTTGATGCCCTCTTCCGAAAGCGTACGGAACATGCGGCTGGCCACGCCGACGTGGCTGCGCATGCCGATACCCACGATCGAGACCTTGCAGACCTTGTCGTCGGCCACGATTTCCTTGGCGCCCACCGCCGGACCCACCTGGCTCTTCAGCAGTGACAGCGTGCGGCTGAAATCGTTACGGTTCACGGTGAACGAGAAGTCCGTGGTGCCCTCGACCGACTGATTCTGCAAGATCATGTCGACATCGATGTTGGCGGCAGCCACCGGGCCCAGGATGGAATACGCCACGCCTGGCTTGTCCGGAACGCTGAGCAAGGTGAACTTCGCTTCATCACGGCTGAACGCGATGCCGGAAACAACGGCATGTTCCATTTTCTGGTCTTCCTCGAATGTAATGAGTGTGCCCGACGCCATTTCTTGCTCGAGCGGAATGAGGGGGTCGGTCAACGACGAAAGCACGCGCACGGGCACGCGATATTTACCCGCGAACTCGACCGAGCGAATCTGCAGCACCTTGGAGCCCAGCGACGCCATCTCGAGCATCTCTTCGAAGGAGATGACGTTCATGCGGCGAGCCTCGGGAACGATACGCGGGTCCGTGGTGTAGACGCCGTCTACGTCCGTGTAGATCAGGCATTCGTCGGCCTTGAGCGCCGCCGCCACGGCAACGGCCGAGGTATCGGAGCCGCCACGACCCAACGTGGTGATGTTGCCGTCGTCGTCGATGCCCTGGAAGCCGGTCACAATCACGACACGGCCGGCATCCAGATCTGCGCGGATGCGATCGCCGTCGATGGAGTTGATGCGCGCCTTGGTGTAGGACGAGTCGGTGCGCACCGGTACTTGCCAGCCGGTATAGCTGCGGGCCGGCGTTCCGGTACTCTGCAGGGCAATCGCCAGCAGGGCGCTGCTGGCCTGTTCGCCCGTGGCCGCAAGCTGGTCAAGCTCCCTGCCGTCCGGCTGATCGCTGATTTCCTTGGCCAGGCCGAGCAACCGGTTGGTTTCTCCGGACATGGCCGAAGGCACCACTACTACCTGATGGCCGGCCGCATGCCATTTGGCGACGCGCTTGGCCACATTCTTTATGCGCTCGACGGAGCCCATGGACGTGCCGCCGTACTTATGAACGATCAGGGACATCTTCTACTCTGGAGTGAGACACGCGCTGCGGCGTACCGCTGTACGCTTTACGGGTGTCGGAGGTCGGATACAGAAACTTTCGTATTCTACCGGGTTTCGCCGGCGTCGCCTGGACGCAACAGCCGTACACGGCCCCGCTCGCACTGAATGACATGAGCCTCGTGTCGCAGGGTCATGTTACGGTCGTGCCCCAACGCGTGAAGGCCTCGAAGTTGGCGGCACCATTCCCGCATTCTGGCCTCGGTGGGGGCGCGCAGGCCATGCAGCGCCAGCCAATGCCGCAGCACCAGGGTCTGCCGGTACGGCGAGAGACCGCGCCATGCCTGTAACGAGAAGCTGGTGGCCGCTGCGCAGAGCTCCAGCCGCGCGAGGTCTTCGGCTGCCACCTCGTCAAGCAGACCGGCCAGCGCCTGCGCCTGGCTCGCATGCCGGCCCAGTATCTTGCGCCATGCCGGCCAACGGGCATCCAGCTGCGGCACCAGCCTGCGGCGTACCGCCCCTCTGGTGTAGCTATCGTCAACATTGGTGGGATCATCTACCGCCAGCCAACCCGTCAGCTCTGCATACTGGCTGGCCGCGTCCAGAATGATGCCTCGATCGACATTCAGCCACGGGCGCACATAGGCCAGGCCATCGCGTCGGGAAACCGGCGCCATCGCCGCCAGACCGGTAGGCCCGGAGCCGCGCAACAGGCGCATCAATACGGTTTCGCTTTGATCACCCAGATGGTGAGCCAGAAGGAGATGGGTGACACCGGTGCGCCCGGCCAGCGCTTTCAGGCCCTGGTAGCGGGCGTCGCGGGCCGCCCCTTCCACCCCTTTGCCGGATGCGACATCCACCCGCACACGCAAACTATGACAAGGCAGGCCAAGACCCATGGCGAGCCGATGCACATGCGACTGCCACCCATCCGCCGTTTCCTGGAGGCCATGATGGATATGGAAGCAATGAAGCTGGAGATCGGGATACTGCCGCGCAAGCAAGGCGGCATGGACGGCCAGCATGGCGGAGTCCGCACCGCCGCTCAAGCCCACTGCGAGTTTCAGCGGACCTTGCGCGCAAAGCTGCGTGAAGACGGACCGCAGCGGGGCCAGGAGCTCGGCGTTGCCGAAGCCTTCCGGCAGAAACCGCGCGGTCATGGGGCGATCAGGACGCCGCTTCCGAATAGCGGCCGTAAGACATCAGGCGCTGGAGGCGCTGCTCGACCAGTTCTTCGGGCGTTTTACCGGAAACCTGCCGCAGGGCGTCTGCCAGCGCGCGATCGAGCTGACGCGCCATCATGACGGGATCGCGATGCGCGCCACCGACGGGCTCGTTCACGATGCGGTCAATGAGCCCGAGGTCTTTCAAGCGAGTGGCGGTAATGGCCAGCGCTTCGGCCGCCACCGACGCCTTCTCGGCACTGCGCCACAGAATGGAAGCACACCCTTCCGGGGAAATCACGGCATAGGTGGAATACTGCAACATCATGACGACGTCACCGACCGCGATGGCCAACGCGCCGCCCGACCCGCCCTCACCGATGATGGTGGTGATGATGGGCACCTTCAGCTCGGCCATGGCATACAGATTATGCCCAATGGCTTCGGACTGGCCGCGCTCTTCTGCGCCGATGCCCGGATAGGCCCCGGGGGTGTCCACGAAGGTGAAGATGGGAAGCTGGAACTTCTCGGCCGTGCGCATCAGCCGCAGAGCTTTGCGATAGCCCTCGGGCCGAGGCATACCGAAGTTACGCATGGCGCGCTCCTTGGTATCACGACCTTTCTGATGGCCGATCACCATGCATGGCGTGCCGTTGAAGCGAGCCAGCCCGCCCACGATCGAGCGATCATCCGCGTACATGCGGTCGCCGTGCATTTCGTGGAAGTCGGTAAAGATCTCGCGCACGTAGTCGAGCGTATAGGGACGCTGCGGATGCCGGGCCACCAGGGCAGTCTGCCACGGCGTGAGCTTGGCATAGATGCTCTTGGCCAGCGCCGTATTCTTTTGCTGCAGTCTGCTGATTTCGTCGGAAATGTCCACCGCCGAGTCCGACTGCACGAACCGGAGCTGTTCGATTTTTCCTTCGAGCTCCGCCAGCGGCTGCTCGAACTCCAGGTATGTATTACGCATAGGAAGTGATATCCAGATGTTGGCTACGCCCGATTCAGTGCGGTCGTTGCGGACGTGTCTAGGCTGCGCCACAAGAACCAGGTGGCCACGGTGCGCCATGGCGCCCAGGCCTGGGCCACTTCACGAGCTTCGAATCGTGACACCGGTTCCCCACTGAAATAGTGTAGCGAAATTGCTTTCAAGAGGCGCGAGTCGTCCAGCGGGAGGACGTCGGCTCGCTGGAGATGGAAGATCAGGAACATCTCGGCCGTCCAGCGACCGATGCCCCGGATGGCACACAATTCTGCCACCACGGCTTCGTCATCCATATCGCCCCACTGAGCCGGCTGCACCTTTTTTTCGGCAAAGTGGCCGGCCAGATCGATGATGTATTCGGCCTTGCGTTTGGGCAGCCCCGCCAGCGTGGAGTCGGCGGCTGCCAGCTCCAATACGGCCTCGGGGGTAAGCTCGTTGCCGCAGCCGGCCGTGAGGCGTTGCCATGCGGCACCTGCCGCCTTGGCGGAACTCTGGTGCCCGATCAGCGCGCGAGCCAGCGTAAGAAACGGGGCGTCGGGAGAAGACAGCCACACATCGCCATACTGCGGGATGATGCGGCGCAGGATGCGGTCGCGCGCCACCAGGGCGTCAACGGCCTCATCCCAATAAACGGGTTTGTCGCTCGGTACGGAAACGGATTGCAGCATGCCCATACCCTATCAAACGCGACGCCACTGCGTCACGCCGCCCGGCCGGTCTTCGAGTTCAACGCCGGCCGCCAGCAAGTCGGCGCGGATACGATCGGCTTCGGCGAAGTCGCGGCGGCCCTTGGCATCGCGGCGAGCCTCGATCAATGCTTCGATTTCCTCGGCTTGCAAGGCGTCACCGCTCGGGGCGCCACCCGCCTGAAAGCGCGTAGGTGATTGCAGATACAGCTGCGGCGACACCTGTAGCAGACCCAGCACCCCGCCCAGCGCTTTCAACAATCCGGCTGCCTGAGACGATTTGCTTCGATTGACCTCGCCCGCCAGTTCGAACAGTATCGAGACGGCGCCGGCGGTGTTGAAGTCGTCGTTCATGGCATCGCGGAAATCGCGGCTGTACGGCGCCTCCCAGTCGATCTCGACCGTGTCGGCCGGAACGTTCGCCAATGCCTGATAGAGGCGGTCGAGCGCCTGCTGGGCATCGAAGAGGTTGTCGGGCGCGTAGTTCTGGACGCTGCGATAGTGGTTGCGCACGATGAAGAAGCGCAGCATTTCGGCTTCACGCGGATTCGCTTCGTAGCCCGCGACTTCATCAGAGGGCTCGCCCTGCGCCGCGATGGTCGAACGAATGCGGCGGAAGTTACCCAGCGACTTGGACATCTTGTCGGAGTCGACCATCAAGGGGCCACAATGCATCCATACCGATGCCAGGCTGCCGCCAAACGCGCCTTCGGTTTGTGCGATCTCGTTCTCATGGTGGGGGAACTTCAGGTCCGGCCCACCACCATGAATATCCAGCGGCAAGCCCAGCAGCGACTTGCTCATGGCGGAACATTCAATGTGCCAGCCGGGTCGCCCCAGGCCATAGGGCGATTCCCATTTCGACTCTTCCGGCTCCTCGTCCTTGGCACGCTTCCACAGGACGAAGTCAAGGGGATCACGCTTGCCGGCCGACACGGCAACGCGCTCGCCGGCGCGCAGATCGTCGAGCGATTTGCCCGACAGCTTTCCATAGCCTTCGAAACCACGGACGGCGTAATTCACGTCGCCATCCGCAGAACGGTAGGCGAGACCCTTTTCTTCCAGCTTGGAGATGATGTCCAGCATCTCGCCTACGTGCTCGGTGGCCCGCGGCTCGTGGTCCGGTGCCTGCACGCCCAGGGCGCGCTCATCGGCGTGCATCGCATCGATATAGAAGGAGGTGACGTCCTTCAGGCGCCGGCCGGTCTCCACCGCGCGACGGATGATCTTGTCGTCGATGTCCGTGATATTGCGAACGTAGGTGACCCGATAGCCGGACGCACGCAGCCAGCGCTGCACCACATCGAAGCTGACGAGCATGCGTGCATGGCCCAGGTGGCAGAAGTCATAAACCGTCATGCCGCAGACGTACATGCGGACGTGCCCGGGTTCCACGGGACGCAATGCTTCCTTCTTGCGCGTCAGGGAGTTATGGATTTGGAGCATCTGCCGTTCGTGTATCAAGTAGAGAAAGCCGTGATCCGCCCGAAGCGAGGCACCCGCAGGTGGGCCTTCAGGCAAAAGCACGGCTAAAATGAGGTCGTTAAGTATAGCAAGACCAACCAGGACACCTGCCCGTGCGCCCGATGCCCTTCTCGAACAACCGCCCCGCCGCTGCGGCGATCGCCGCCCTGCTTCTCATGCCGGCGGCACTTCTGTCGAGCCCCGCGGTGAACGCGCAGGCCGTGCCTCCGGACATGGTTCATACCGACCGTACTCTATTCCCGCCGGAGCCGCATCAGGAAGGCGGCTGGAAGGGGCTGGCACGCCTGCTCGAAGCACTCGAGCCCAACGTGGATACCAGCCTGCCGCTCACCCCGTCGCAGATCACCGATCGCATTTCCGCCATGCTTGATCGCGGCCAGGCGGCCGAGGCGCTGGAGATCATCGAAAAGCGCAAGGCGCAGTACGCCCAGCAGCCCGACCCGCTGGGCAACGATGTCCAACTCATGTTTCTGAACGCGCGGGCGCTCTCCGCGCTTGAGCGTCATGAAGAGGCCATTGAGATCTACCGCGACATGACCACACGCTACCCGGAGCTGCCGGAGCCCTGGAACAATCTTGCTGCGGAATATGTGAAGACCGGCAGGCTAGACATGGCTCAGCGCTCCCTTGAAATGGCGCTGCATGCCAACCCCGAATACCGGGATGCGCGCGTGAATCTGGGCCGGGTCCAGTTGCTGCTGGCCGAGGAATCGTTCCGCGCTGCCGGCCGGTAACGCCGCCAACCTTTTCCACTTCAATCCATCTAGCCATGGCTGACATCCGTATGCATTCATTCACGTTGAGCGCACCCTTGCGACGACTCGGCGCCGCTCTGTTCGCCTCTGCCCTGCTTGCCGCGGGCAGCCTGGCGACAGCCTCTCCCTCCACCACGAACGAAGGTAATCCATCCATGACCCCCGATCCCCGCGTAAAGCTGCAGACCAATCAGGGCGACATCGTCATCGAACTGAACGCCGAAAAGGCCCCAAAGTCGACCGAAAACTTCCTGAACTACGTGCGCGATGGTTTTTATGACGGCACGGTGTTCCATCGCGTCATCAACAATTTCATGATCCAGGGCGGCGGTTTCGAAGCCGGCATGAAGCAGAAGAAGACGAACGACCCGGTCGAGAACGAAGCCAACAACGGTCTGCGCAACGACCGCTATACGGTGGCAATGGCCCGCACCTCCGATCCTCACTCGGCCACGGCGCAGTTCTTCATCAACGTCGCCGACAACGACTTTCTGAACCATACCGCGCCCACCAGCAATGGCTGGGGCTACGCCGTATTCGGCAAGGTGGTCGACGGAACGGAAGTCGTCGACAAGATCAAGGGCGTCAAGACCGGCAGCCGCGGCTTCCACCAAGACGTGCCGGCAGAAGATGTGATCATCGAGAAAGCCACCATCGTTGAATAAGCTGTCCCTGCCGGGCCGGGTGTGGATCGCATCCGATATCCATCTTGGCCCGGACTCGCCCGCCACGGCGGCCGCCTTCATGAACTTTCTGGAGCGCGCCGCCAGCCACGCCGACACACTGATACTGGCCGGCGATATTTTTGATGCCTGGATCGGTGACGACCTCGCCCTGCACGAGCCGCCGACATGGCTCGAAGAAGCCCTGCAGGCACTACGGCAGGCGGGCGAACGCTGCTCGCTATGGCTGGGCCGCGGCAACCGCGACTTCCTGATGGGCGACACACTGATGCGCCACCTGGGCGCGAAGGCCCTTCCCGAGACCTCGCTACTACTGACTGACGCCGGACGCATCCTGCTTGCGCACGGCGATGAATACTGCACGGCCGACGCCGGCTACCAACGCTTTCGCCGACTGGTGCGCAATCCGGCCGTGCAGGCCGCCTTTCTCGCCCTTCCCTTGCGGCTGCGCCGCGGTATTGCGGCACGGACCCGACAACGCAGCATGCGCGTCAATCAGTACAAGAATCGGGACATCATGGATGTGGAGCTGAGCGCAATCAGCGATGCATTGCGTCGGGCAGACACCACCATGCTCATACACGGGCACACCCACCAACCGGCGCGTCATCAAATGCAGGTGGATGGGCGCGACTGCGAACGCCTGGTGTTACCGGACTGGGATTTTGATGCAACGCCCCCGCGTGGGGGATGGGTGGAGATCGACGCCAACGGCGTCAGACTGGTCCAGCATGACGGCCGGCTTTCCGCCGCTCAGGCGTCGAAGTAAAGATCCAGCTGACAGCGGCCATCACGTTCAGTGATCTGAACCCTTCGCGCCAATTTGCTCAATAGATAGCTGGACAAACGAGCCGCCGCATCCGGATCGTCCAGCATGTCGTCGGCCGATGGCGGCGCCCCGGGCGGTTGCGGCATCGAAACGCCGTCGTAAATGAATCGTACCCGCAAGGCATAGTCATCGAACTGCGTCTGGACCTCGAGCCAGGGCGGTGAGGCCTGAATGCGCCCGCTGTGCGCCACCAGATCAAACGCTTCCCATACCGTCTGGCGCAGACGCATGACGGAGTCGCGGCGCGCGCCCCACAGCCGCCCCTGCGATTCGATATATCCGTTCAGATCGTCTGCCGTCGTCGCCGCGACCTCGAAGCGGCGGCGGGTACGGGCCGTGGCCCCTATACGGAAAACCAGCGTCAGCAGCAGCGCCACCATGACGCCGTTCAACGCGCCTGCCACACGCATGAAGTCCGCTACGCCGGGCATGGAGTCTTCCAGACCCCAAACGATATATTGATTCGCCACGCCGACCATCAGACCGAGGCCTACCGCCATGGATCGGCGGTTGTCGAGCATGCGCGACGAGATGAGCCGCAGCCCCGTCATGATGAGCAGCGCTGCAAGATAAAGCATCAGCGCGGCGATGACCGGCGCCGGCACTGCGAACCACAGCACGATCAGCTTGGAGCACAGCGCCATGAACACCAGCGCGCCGGCCACCCAGTAGCCCAGATAGCGACTGGTACAGCCGGCGCTGGTCGCCAGACCTACTGCGCCGCCGCTGGCAGACTGCGGCATGGCGTTCAGGAAGGAGCCGGCCATGTGCGCGATGCCTTCGGCACGCAGGCCGCGGGCATAGGCGCGCAGGTTGGGGATATGCCAGTCAGCGTCGACAGCACGCTGGGCCACCGTCTGCGTACCCAGCGACATCAGCGTCAACGACAAGCCCATCAGCACGTACAGGCCAATGAACTCGGTATTGATCTGCCAGCCGAAGCCACCGACCTCGGGCAAGCGAACCCAGGGCGTGGCCCCGATCTCATCCCATACGGCACCAGGCACCATACCCAGCGCAATGGCGATCGCGGTGCCGGCCGCCAGCCCAGCAAGAGTGGTGAACGCCTGGAAGCGTGCCCTCACCCAGACGTTGCAGAAGACGAGGACACCGAGCGTCACCGCGGCGACCAGAAGTGCGTTCCCCTGCACCGGCTGCGATCCCGCGCCGAACAGGGCTTCGAGCCCCATCTTCCCGGTCGTGATGCCGGTGAGCATTACGGCAAGCCCGGCGACCTCCACGGTGAAAACATTACGTAGCCGCGACAGCACGCCGCTCAATAACACCTGAGTCAGACCGGTCACAAACACCATGCCGTAGGCGAGCGCCATACCGCCATGACTGCCTGCCACCAGCATGATGGCAAAAACGGTAGGCGTGGCCTGCTGCGGGTAGTAATAACCGGCACCCACGCCCCAGCGCGCCCACACCTGCAGTAACACGCCCAACGCACAGACAAGTAGAGTGGCGCTGGCGATATCCAGAAACTGGTGCGAGGCCAATGGCACGATGCTGTTGTGCGCGAACAAGTTCGGCACCACGAGCAACGCGCCAAGAAAAGCGAGCTGCTCGAGCGACAAGCCGAGTGCCGTAGGCACCGGCAGGCGATCATTGACCCAGAATTCGGTCGTGTCAGGCCGGCGCATGCGGCCCGATCAAAGAACCGGCATCAGGAAGAGCTCAGGGTATTCCGCCGTCCAGAGGTCGCCGGATTCGATATCGAACCACCACCCATGAAGTGCCAGGCTGCCTTCGTCAACCCGATCCTTGATCCAGGGATAGGTGAGAAGGTTATGCAGCGACCCGGTAATGGCGGCACGCTCGACGAGACTGGGGTTCTGCTCGAGCAGCTTCAGCGAAACCGGCTCGCGATGGCCGTTGGGGCTGTTCACGAAGAGCTCGGTGGCACGATGCGCGAGGCTCACCCAGGGCCCGATGAAGTCACGGTCAATTTCCTTGCCCATGGCCTTGGTGATCATGGCCTTGATGCCGCCGCATTGCGCGTGGCCCAGCACGATGATGTGATCGACCTTCAGATCACGCACCGCGTACTCAATGGCAGCCGAGGTACCGTGCAGTTCTTCGTCGGGCTGGTACGGCGGCACGAGGTTGGCCACGTTTCGAACGGTGAACAGCTCGCCCGGCTTGGCCTGCATGAGCAGGCCTGTTTCGACTCGCGAATCGCAGCAGGCGATGATCAACGTGGCAGGAGACTGGCCTTCCGCCGTGAGACGCTTCATCAGTTCCGGATGACGCTCGTAGTATTCAGTCCGGAAATTCTTGATAGCGTCTTTGAAATGTGAAATATCCCTGAGTGTGTGCCCGCAACATCCTTCACTCATGATTCTGCCCTCTCTCTTGGATTCTGGGGCGGATTATACGGGAGCTCGGCCGCCGCAAAAGCACATTTCCCGCCTTTGATCGCGATCAGAGGGTGAGCCAGGCAAACACGACCAGCCCCAGAACGATGCGATACCACGCGAACGGACGGTACGTATGCCGCGAGACGAAACGCAAGACAGCGCGCACCACGAACAAGGCGCTCACGAAAGCCGCGACGAAGCCAACCGCAATGGCAGAGAATTCGCTGGTGTTCAATACCGAAGCATTGCGCGAGAGGTCATAGACCGTAGCAGCCAGCATGGTGGGCATGGCAAGAAAGAACGAGAACTCCGTGGCCGTTCGGCGATCGATCCCGGCAATCATGCCGCTGATGATGGTCGCCCCGGAGCGCGAGGTACCCGGCACCATGGCCAGGCACTGCGCGAACCCGACCACCAGGGCCTGCTTCCACGTGATCTGCTCCAGGGTGTGGGCAGTGGCACGCCGGCTCGTTTCGGTCTGAACGGCGCCTGTGGACCCGGATGCCGGCGCGCCTGCGGAATCGCCGAACTTGGCGTACTGCGGTTTGCGTTCCACCCACAACATGATGATCCCGCCGATAACAAGCGTGAACACGAACACCATGGGGCTATGGAAGAGCATCTTGATGTACTTGATGGCCAGTGCACCGATGACCGCAGCGGGAAGGAAGGCGATCAGCAGGTTGCGCACGAAAGCCAGTTCGACATGGTCTTTCGCCAGGACGCCCCTGAACATCTGCAGCAGGCGCTCCCGGAATATCCACATGACCGCCAGGATGGAGCCGAACTGGATCACGACTTCGAAAACCTTGTCGTCGCTGGAGGAAAAATTGATCCATTCCCCGATCAACAACAGATGCGCCGTACTGGAGATGGGAATGAATTCAGTGAATCCTTCTACAACGCCGAGAAACAGGGCTTTCAACATGAACCAGGTAGTGTCGGTCATTCCTTACTCGTTATCTGCTAAGTCTTGGGATACAGAGGGTACACGGTCGATCAGTACGGAGGCGATGCGTCGTCCTTCCATCCGCTCAACGGTGAATATGAATTCCGCCTGGCCTGTGGCCAATGTGCAGCGGTCGCCCTGCTCGGGCAAATGGCCAAACCGGTCGAGCATGAAGCCGGCGATCGTCGTGTAGTCTTCGTCATCGTGCACGAGGCCGTCGGTGCTCAACACCAATTCAAGGTGCATCAGATCGGCTCCGCCATCGACACGCCAGCGGCCCTCGCCCAATTTCACGATATCGGGCGACTCGTCTTCGTCCGGGAACTCCCCGGCGATCGCCTCAAATAGATCAATGGGCGTGACAACGCCTACGATGGCGCCGAACTCGTCGGTGACCATCACCAGCTTGCCCTTGGACTTCTTGAGCGTCTCCATCAGCCGGAGGATATCGATCGACTCATGAACAATGATCGGTTCACGCAACCGGCCCTTGCGTATGGTGCCGTGCTCCATGAGGTCCGCGACGATCTCCTTCGCCCGCCCCACACCGGCGACTTCATCCAACGACCCGCGGCATACAGGGAAGAAGCTGTGCGGCGAGTCCAGTACCCGCTGCCGCAGCACTTCAGGGGGATCGTCCAGATTCAGCCACGCCACTTCGGGCCGCGGAGTCATGATCGAGTGGACGGAGCGGTCCGCCAATGTCAGCACTCCACTCACCATGTAGCGCTCTTCGTCTTCGAATACCTGGGCCGGAAGGGCCGAATCGAGCACCGGTGCGGGCTCGTCGCCGTCTTGCACCCGCATGCCCAGCATCCGCAGCACCCCTTCGGCCGTGCGTTCCCGCAAGGGTCGGGTCGCTGCCACCCGCCGCATGTTTCGTCGCGCGAGCTGGTTCAGCGATTCGATCATCACCGAGAAAGCAATGGCGGCATACAGATAGCCCTTCGGAACGTGTACGCCAAAGCCTTCCACCACCAGCGTGAAGCCGATGGTCAGGAGGAAGCCCAGACAAAGAATGACGACGGTGGGATGGGCATTGACGAAGCGCGTGAGCGGCTTGGAGGCGATCAGCATCAGCAGGATCGCGATGGTCACCGCAATCATCATGATCGACAGGTGTTCCACCATGCCGACCGCTGTAATGACGGCGTCAAGAGAGAAGACGGCATCCAGCACCACGATCTGCAGGACGATCACGCCAAAGCCGGCATGGAGGCGGGAGCCCGATGCATGCTGCGTCTTGCCCTCCACACGCTCATGCAATTCCACCGTTCCCTTGAGCAACAGGAACAGCCCGCCCACGACGAGAATGATGTCGCGCTGTGAAAAATCAAACGGCCCGACGGAGAACCAGGTGTCGGTGAGCGTTATCAACCATGACATGATCGACAACAGCCCCAGACGCATCAGTAGCGCGAGCGACAGACCGATCACCCGTGCGCGGTCCCGCTGATGCGGAGGCAGCTTATCCACCAGGATCGCGATGAAGATCAGGTTGTCGATCCCCAGCACGATCTCGAGCACGACCAGCGTGAACAAGCCTGCCCACGCGGAAGGGTCCGCCATCCACTCCATCATTGCGCTGCTCCTGCTGTGCAGCAGGCTTCAGTCGGAGCGGGCCACCGCGGGCCGCAAATCATCCCTGCAGAAAACCCAACATCTGCGGGAAGATCTTTGGCGTGGCCGCGAGCACCCGACCCGTCTTCATCCACTGCTGTTCACCATCGAAATCGGAAACCAGGCCGCCCGCCTCCAGAACCAGCAAGCCGCCGGCGGCGAGGTCCCAGGGCTTGAGGCCGACCCCACAGAAGCCGTCGACTCGGCCGGCTGCAACGTAGGCCAGGTCGAGCACCGTGGAACCCAGTCGGCGCACGGCGGTGCACTCGCCCAGCATGCCGGCAAAGCGTGGATCACCATTTTGCGAGGCCTTGCCCAGATGAGCCGCGAGCAGCGCGTCGTGGTAGCGGGTCTGGCCGCTCACGCGGATGCGCCGATCATTCAGAAAGGCGCCACTTCCCCGCGAGGCGGTAAACAGCTCATTGCGCGAAGGATCGTAAACCACGGCATGAGCGACCTGGCCGCGATGCAGCAAGGCGATGGAGATCGCGTAGAGCGGCAGGCCGTGAATGAAGTTGGTGGTGCCGTCGATCGGATCAATGATCCACTGGAACTCCGGCGCTTCTCCCGCACTGCCGTCGGTGCCTTCCACACGGCCGGATTCCTCGGCAAGAAAAGCATGCATCGGATACGCCGTGCGCAGCACATCGATGATGGCTTCTTCAGCGGCGTGATCCACTTCCGTGACATAATCCTTGGGACCTTTACGTGCCACCTGCAGACGTTCAAGATCGAGACTGGCCCGATTGATGATGGTGCCAGCGCGACGTGCCGCCTTGATGGCGGTATTGAGCATCGGGTGCATAGATTTCCGTTTTTTCCAGAGCGCAAACCGCGTATTTTAGATGACTTCCCCGCCCCGGTCTGATTCAAGCCCCGCCTTCGGGCGCGTTCGCTTCATAATGGTTCGTCCTTCCCATCCCGGTAACGTCGGCGCGGCGGCACGGGCCATCAAGACGATGGGCTTCCAGGAACTATGCCTGGTGGCGCCGCAGGTTGAAAACATGCTTGCGCATCCCGAAGCCGAAGCGCTGGCCAGCGGCGCGACGGACGTGCTCGCCAATGCAAGCGTCGTGCCCTCGCTGGCGGCCGCGCTTGAGCCGGTAACGCTCGGATTTGCACTGACGGCAAGGCCGCGGTTCCTCGGTCCCCCCGCCGGCGATATCAGGGAATCCGCAGATGTGGCCCGAGAGCATCTGGCCAAGGAGCCACAGGGTCGTGTGGCGATCGTACTGGGTACGGAGCGCTCCGGCCTCACCAACGAAGATATCGCGCTGTGCCAGCGCATCTGCCACATCCCCGCGAACCCGGAATACAGTTCGCTCAATGTCGCCCAGGCCTTGCAGCTGGCCGCGTGGGAATTGCGCTACGCCTTGCTGCTGCATAACGGTGGTGCGCACCTGCCTCAGACCCATGGCAAGCCGGACCCGGGCGCGCAACCCGCTGCGGCCGGGCGCGTGCAGGCGTTCCTCACACACTGGGAGCAGGCGCTCGTAGCAGTGAAGTTCCTTGACCCGGCGCATCCCAAAAAGCTGCTGCCCCGCATGTGGCATCTGTTTTCGCGCAATGCCCTCAGCAATGACGAAGTGGACATGATGCGGGGCGTCTGTACGGCGATGGTGAAGGCAGCGCGTATCGCCTATGCCGAAGATCCGCCACGTGGCGCAGGTCCGGAATGGAGCACTGAACAGAAGCAGTAAAGAAAAAACCGGCATCCGTGGCCCTGTTGGGCTCCGAATGCCGGTTCAGTCTGCCGACAGGGTGCCCGACTCAACGAGCCCCCATGATCAGCCAGACGATTTAGTCGACCCGCGCGCCGGATGCCTTCACGACCGGGGCCCAGGTTTCGACTTGGGACTTGATGAACTGGCCGAATTCCTCGGGCGAGGTATCGGCGGGAACCGCGCCCAGGCCGTCGAAACGCTCACGCACTTCAGGCTTGGCCAGCGCGTCGCGGATGGCCTTGTTCAGCGTCTGCACGACTTCGTCAGGCATCCCCTTGGGGCCGATCACGCCGAACCACGAGGACACGTCGAAGTCCTTGAACCCGAGTTCCTGCATGGTGGGAAGGTCGGGTGCCGTCTTGGAACGATCAGCCGTGGTGACAGCCAGCGCACGCAGCTTGCCGGATTCAACGTGGGGCCATGCGGAAGGCATGTTGTCGAACATGTACTCCACCTGCCCGCCGATCAGATCGGTAAGCGCGTTGGCGCTGCCCTTGTAGGGAATGTGCGCGGCGTCGACGTCTGCGCGAAGCTTGAACAGCTCGCCCGCCATATGGATGGAGGTGCCGCTGCCCGACGAGGCGAAGTTGATCTTGCCCGGATTCTTCTTCAGCAGATCGACCAATTCGTCAACGCTGTTGGCTTTTACATCGGGGTGCACCACCAGCACGTTGGGAACGCGAACGCCCAGAGCGACCGGCGTAAAGTCTTCAACCAGGTCAAAGCTGAGGTTCTTGTACAAGGTGTGGTTAATGGCGCTGGTGACGGCCACCATCAGCAACGTATAGCCGTCGGGTTCGGCACGCGACACCATTTCGGCGGCAATATTGCTGCCGGCACCAGGACGGTTTTCGACCACCACCGGTTGACCCAGCGCTTCGCCCACTTCCTTGCCGATGACCCGTGCCACCACGTCTGTGGTGCCGCCAGCAGAGAAGCCGACGATCAGACGGATAGGCTTTTCAGGATAGGCGGCCAAGGCGGCGGGAGCGCCCATGACGGACGCTGCGGCCAGCGCAGCCATGGCGAATCGGCGTAGGCCGGTACCGTTAAATTTCTTCATTGTTTCCTCCTGGTTCTAACGATCAAATTCAGGTCGATGGTTGTTGTTCACGACCTTGCCGCAATACCGACAACGAGTCGCGATATAGCTCTGCTCTCACGTCGGTATAGTTCTCGGCGGGTGTCCAGACCTGTACTGTAACAGCACTAAAGGCTTCGTGATAAGCCGTAACCATAACCTTGGGAGCGGGATTATCGAGCACCTTGGGATGTTGGTCTACCAGTTTCTGGAGGCCATGCAGGGCCGTTTCGAGGTTATCGCGGTGCGGTACCTGAACCACCACCTCGGCCCGGCGCAAAGCATTGCGACTGAAATTCGTGATGGTATTGCCCCAAACCAGGCTGTTCGGGATGTGCACCACGATACCGTCCGCCTGTCGGAGGCGCAACATGAATAGCCCTAACTCTTCGACCGTACCTTCGCCGCGGCCCATGACGGCCACGTACTCGCCGGCACGCAGCGGCCGCAGTACAAGCAGCATGATGCCCGAGGCGATATTCTGCAGCGTGCCTTGTAGTGCGAGGCCGATGGCCAGACCCGCCGCACCGAGCGCGGCGATGAGGCTGGCCGTCTGGACTCCGAACCGTGCCAGCACCGCGATGATGACGAAAATGCGAAACGCCCACACCACCGAAACTTGCAGCATGGGCACAATGGTGGGATCTAGCTGCGGAGAGCGCGCCGCCAGCCGGCTTATGCTCCGGCCCAGTATACCGGCGACCGTCCAGCCGACCACGAGGATGGCGGCGGCAGATAGGAAATTGATGAGAAAGGCCTGGACGACCGGATGTGCGTCCCAGGCCATCGTGAAGTTCTCCCACATGGCGCGCTTACCCGAGTGTGAAAATCGGAATCATACGCCTGACGGGAGGTGGCCCGCAGCTGTTTAAGCGCTGCGGGCGACGGTCTTTGCTAAGGGGCTCGGCCGCTGATGACGCGCACCAGGATAATGATGATCGCCACCACCAGGAGGATGTGGATGAACCCCCCAATGGTATAGGAAGACACCAGGCCCAACAGCCAGAGAATGACGAGAATGATCGCTAATGTATAAAGCATTGGTACTCCTTTTTATCGTTGTTGACTCGTCTAGCCGCCACACAGCCAAGGACTGCGGACCGCCATGAGCCGGGCTTGCTTACTTGCTGGCTTCGTGGCCGACAATGCCGCCAATGGCGGCCCCGCCCAGGGTCCCTGCGGTACTGCCACCCGTGAGGACCGCGCCGCCCACAGCGCCTGCACCCGCGCCAATGGCGGTATTGCGTCCCTGGCGTGACATACCTCCACATGCAGCAAGACTAGTCAGCAGAATTACCGTCACCGCGCCGGCTGCAATTCGTTTCCCTGTTTTCATAAGTAGCTCCTGTTTTGCGTGAGACAAACGCGAATCGTCATTGCGAGCGAGGGTCAGCAACCTCCGTACCCATGGCGGGGATGGTCGATTCGCCCCTTCAGCGGCACAGCGTTTGCTTGATGCCCATTGCGTCGTTCACCAATAAGGAGATCAACGATGAAGATGAAATTGCTCGCAACTGCGATCGCTGTCAGTACCCCTCTCATGTTCGGTAGCGCCTTGGCGCAGACCACAACGGGAGCCGATTCCGGCAATAACCGCTCTTCGACCGGTGGCAGCGTGACGACTAATCAGAGCCCGGCGGCATCGTCCGGTCCCGCCACCGTCGGCGGCCAGACCGGCAGCACCACGGGTAGCACGGGCGGAACCGGCACGGCAGCAGCCGGGCCGGATGGCTCCGCAAGCGGAACTGCCACGGGCTCCACGGGCGGCTCGGCCGGCGGCACGACGGGTTCCACCGGTGCTGCAGGCGGCTCGGCCGGCGGTAGCGGCTCGGGCGCAACCGGCGGTGCGGCCGGCGCAGCTTCCGATGCAACGTCTACAGGCGGCACCGGTGCAGCCGGCGGCGCTGCAACCACAACAGACGCCAACGCGCCCGGCATGGAAACGCGCGGCGGCGATGCTGCGGCCTCCACGGAAGCCATCACTGGCTGGAGCGCCAAGGACGACATCATCGGCGAGAGCGTCTATAACGAGAACGACGAGAAAATTGGTGACGTCAACGACGTCGTCATCGCGTCCGACGGCCGTTCGATGTATCTGCTGATTGGCGCCGGTGGCTTCCTCGGCATGGGCAGCAAGGATGTCGCGGTGCCGTTTGACCGCTTCGAGCGGGGTGAAGATCGCATCCTGCTTTCCGGCTACACCAAGGAGCAGCTGAAGGCGCTGCCGGAAGTACGCACCGAACGCTAAACATGATGCAGTATTGATCGGCGCGGGGGGCCGGGCCGCCATCAGGCGGTCCGGCCCGCCCACCCAACCGGTCATGACGGGACATGCCTACGACAACCATAAAGTCCAGGAGTTACAGCATGACGGACGATACCAAGCCCCAAGGCGGCAAGCCCCCTTTTCCTACGCGCGACAATCCTCCCACACCCGGCGGCGAGAAGAAGAAGGAAAAGCCGGTGCGCGAAGAAACGCTGGACGAGGCGATAGACGAAACCTTTCCTGCCAGCGACCCGATTTCGGTCGACACGCGAAAATCTCAGGATGCCACGTGAATGAAGCGCGGCATCCCCCCGCGGAAGCACGACGTCGTCGTCCTTCACCAGGCGCGCCGTGTACCGGCGCACGAGCATTCCGTACATGAGGATATCGGCCGGCGCATTGCCGACATGATGGCCATCCCCTATGACGGCGTCCACGATCCTGATCGGCACGCCGGCCTGATCTGCTACTACATCCCGGCGACCACCGTGATCGGAACCGAAGCAAAAATGGCCTTGGGCCTGCGCGGCGAGTTCGATTTATTTGGCGGCTACGCCGAGCACGCATTTGTTCCGACCAAAGCGATTACTCACGGGTTGGTTGGCCCGGACGCCACCCGGCCGAGCGGTTGGTCAGAGGCGTTTGCCGAGAGCGTGAGCAAAGTTGTTCTGCCCGGCTACACCGCCTTTTCGGTGGAAGATATACGCCTGGCGGCGAAGCAACTGCTGGCCAATGGGCCGCTACGGATGAAGCCGGTCGAAGCCACGGCGGGGCGCGGACAGACAGTGATTCGTACGTCGGCTGAACTGGAGTCCGCCCTGCTTGCCCTCGACTCCGCCCATCTCACGCAGTGCGGGATCGTGCTGGAAGCACAACTCGAGGACGTCAGCACCTATAGCGTCGGTCAGGTCCGGCTACGCGGCCTCACCATCAGCTACGTCGGCACCCAGTGCCTGACGCGAGACAACGATGGCGAAGAAGTGTACGGAGGCTCCCACCTGCATTTCGGCCGCGGTGATTTCGAAGCCCTGGGCCGGCTTCCACTTTCGGCGGATTTCCACGCGGCGATTGGAATGGCGCAGCAATATGATCGTGCTGCCGACGCATGCTTTCCAGAGTTTTTTGCGTCTCGCAGAAATTACGACGTCGCGGCCGGCACGGATGCAGGGGGCCGTCGCGTCATGGGCGTGTTGGAGCAGTCGTGGCGCATCGGCGGTGCCAGCCGCGCCGAAATCGCGGCGCTCGAGGTGATGGCGGCCGATCCCTCTTGCCAACGGTTGAGTGCGCGCACGCTGGAATTGTTCGGTACCGAGGCGGCCGCGCCACCGGACGCAATAGAAGTCTTTTCGGGTGTCGATCCCGATATCGGTCTGATTCGCAAGTATGTCATGGTGCAAGCATATGGGGACACGTAGCGAAACTGTGGAAATACTCGTCGAGGACGAGCGCATGGCCGGCACCTTTCTGTCGCCGCCCAACAAGGTGCCGGGAGTCCTTTTCGTTCACGGCTGGGGCGGCAGCCAGGAGCGTGACCTGGAGCGGGCGCGAGGGATCGCAGGCCTGGGGTGCGTCTGCCTCACTTTTGACCTTCGTGGGCACGTGAAGAATTCAGAGCGGCAGCAGACGGTGACCCGCGAAGAGAACCTGCGTGATCTTGTGGAGGCTTACGACTGCCTACGGCGCCACCCCGCCATCGACACGAGCGCCATTGCGGTGGTGGGCACCAGCTATGGTGCCTACCTCTCCACCATACTGACGACGCTGCGGCCGGTGAAATGGCTGTCGCTGCGGGTGCCGTCGATCTATCGCGATGAACAATGGGATTTCCCCAAACGCAAGCTGGATCGCGACGATCTCGCGAGATACCGCTCATCCTTCATTCCGGCCAATGACAACCGGGCACTGATGGCCTGCCTGCAGTTCCGGGGCGACGTACTCATTGTGCAATCCGAGAACGACCATCTCGTCCCGCACTCAACCATCATGAGTTACCGGGCCGCCTTCCAGCACTCCCACTCGCTGACGCACCGGGTCATCGACAATGCCGACCATGCCCTGACGGAGAAGGCCGCCCAGCATGCCTATACGTCGATACTGGTGAACTGGATCACCGAGATGGTCGTACGTTCCCGGGTCGGCGGCGCCCCGCACTGGGCGCGGCAATGAGCGGCGATCCACGTTGTACTATTGAACAATGACAACGCTTTCCGTACTCGATCTCGCGCCCATCGCCCAAGGCAGCGATGCGGCCACGTCCTTTCGCCAAAGCCTGGAACTCGCCCGGCATGCCGAAGCGCTGGGGTTTCATCGCTTCTGGCTCGCAGAACACCATGGCATGCCCGGCATCGCCAGCGCCGCCACATCGGTGCTGATCGGGCACATCGCGGGCGGTACTTCCACAATTCGTGTCGGTGCGGGTGGCATCATGCTGCCCAACCACTCGCCGCTGGTGATTGCCGAGCAGTTCGGTACGCTGGAATCGCTCTATCCGGGCCGCATTGATCTCGGCCTTGGCCGGGCGCCCGGCTCCGACCAGGTGGTCGCGCGTGCCCTGCGCCGCAACCTCAATACCGACCCCGAGGCATTCCCGCAAGACGTTCTGGAACTGATGGAGTATTTCTCGGCGGAATCGCGGCTGCCGGTGACCGCCGTGCCAGGCAAGGGACTCTCGGTGGAATTCTGGATTCTCGGTTCCAGCCTCTTTGGCGCTCAGCTGGCGGCCTACCTTGGCCTGCCCTATTCCTTCGCCTCGCACTTCGCGCCGCAGATGCTGACGCAGGCGATCCAGACCTATCGCAGCAATTTCCGGCCGTCGCGCCATCTGGACAAGCCCTACGTCATGCTCGGATATAACGTGTTCGCGGCAGACACGGACGATGAGGCACGCTATCTCGCGTCGTCCTGGCAGCAATCGTTCGTGAGCCTGCGTAACGGGCGCCCGATTCAGCTGCCGCCTCCTGTGGTGGACTACACCGACACGCTTGCGCCGCCGGACCGGGCACTTCTCGACCACGTACTGTCGTGCACCGCCATCGGGTCGCCGGAAACCGTTGCTCACGGCATGCGTGAATTCATTCGCGAAACGGGCGCCGACGAGCTCATCATCACCAGTAACACCTACGATCACTCCGCCCGCCTGCGCACCTATGAGATCGTGGCCGATATTCGAGCGCAGCTCGGCGCCTGAACTCGTCGGCGAGCGTTTCCACCATGAACGACCACTCCATTGCGGCGCGCATTACCGGCATACGGGCGCGCATCGATCAGCTGACTGAAGCGGCCGGGCGTCCGGCCGGTAGCGTCGCCCTGTTGCCTGTCAGCAAAACGTTTCCCCCGGACGCCATACGAGAGGCCATCGCGGCAGGCATGACGCGCTTTGGTGAAAACAAGGCCCAGGAGATCCGGGACAAGTCTGCAGTGTTGGCCGACACGGACGTGCGATGGGTCATGATCGGCCATCTGCAGACGAACAAGGCCCGCGACATCGCGCGACATGCGCATGAGATTCAGTCCCTGGACCGCCCGGAGCTCGCCACTGCGCTAGAGCGCCGCCTGGAGATTGAAGGCCGCAGCCTGGATGCGCTGGTACAGGTCAAAACCTCGCACGAGCCCAGCAAGTTCGGACTCGACCCCGCAGAACTCGAAGAGTTTCTGTCGTTCCTCGCCGCCGAAGCGCCGCGCTTGCGTGTGCAGGGCCTGATGACCATGGCGGTGAACGAGGAGGACACGGACGCCGTGCGCGCATGCTTCCGGCGACTGCGAGAACTGCGCGATACCATGCAGGCGAAATCCATCCCGGGCGTCAACCTGCACCGCCTCTCCATGGGGATGAGCGGCGACTATGGTCTTGCCATTGCAGAAGGGTCCACCGAGGTGCGCATCGGGTCAGCCATCTTCGGTGATCGAAGCTATACTTCTAAACAGTGATGCGCGGGCGGCAAGCATAGGGTTGCAAGCCATTTTCCGCGCATGGCCCTACCCTCGCCTGCCCGTAAATGCCCCCTCTAAAGTCCCTGGCCGCCCCCGTGTGGCGGCTACTGCATGACGCCTTTTCCTCCTATTTCGTCCTGATCCGGCTGATGGTGCCCGCGCTCATCGTGGTGAAGCTGCTGGACATGGTGGGCGGAACGGCGCTGCTTGCCGGACTGCTGGAACCAGTCATGACATTGGTCGGCCTGCCGGCGGAAGTGGGTATCGTTTGGGCGGCGGCCATGCTCACCAGCATCTACACCGGGCTTGCCGTCTTTGCAGATCTCAGCCTCGATGCGCCGCTCTCCGTTGCACAGGTCAGCGTGCTGGGCACCATGATTCTGGTTGCGCATGCGCTACCGGTGGAAGGCGCCGTCGCCAAAGCCACCGGCGTGTCCTGGCGCGCGACGCTGCTCATCCGCGTGGGCGGTGCGCTCGTGATCGGCGCATTGCTCAACAGCTATTACGGCCTCACCGGCTCGCTGCAAGAGACATCCACCATGCTGTGGCGCCCTGAAGCCACCGACCCGTCGCTCGCCACGTGGGCCGTCACGCAGCTGCGGGCGCTGGCCATGGTGTTCGTCATCATTCTCTCGCTCATGACCTTGCTGCGTATTCTGAAGGCGTTGGGGATTGAGCGGCTGATGCATGCCGTGCTGGCCCCGCTGCTACGTCTCATCGGCATCGGACCCCAGGCCAGCAACGTCACCATTATCGGCATCACGCTCGGTCTGAGCATCGGTGCCGGCATGCTGATTCGCGAAGCGCGCAGCGGCCAGTTGACACGGCGCGACATCTTTCTGACCATGGCGTTTCTGGGCCTATGCCACAGCGTCATCGAAGACACGCTGCTCATCTTGCTGATGGGCGCGGATCTCAACGCCATCCTCTGGACGCGCCTGGCCTTCGCGATCATCGTCACAGCATTGCTGGCACGCGTCGGCAGGCTCGCGCCGGCGCCCCAGCCATAGCGGCAACTCATCAAGGAGAACTCCATGCACTTTCACGTAGAAAACATGACCTGCGGCGGCTGCGTTCGCGGCGTTACCAAGGCCGTGCAACGCGTGGATCCCCAGGCCGAAGTCATTGCCGATCCGCCCAGCCGCAAGCTGGAAGTCAAGACGCAGGCCAGCCAGCAACAGATCGAAGAAGCCCTGCGCGAGGCTGGCTTTCCTCCCAAGGCCGCCTGACCGGGTCGCTGGTAGAAGCGGCTCCGAAGTGGCTTGCGGCCGCTCACGCGCGCAGCGGCCCGGGGCCTTCCAGCCCGTCCAGGATCGGGCAGTCCGGCCGCTCGTCGCCCGCACAGCAGCTCACTAGCGTCTGCAGGGTTGCGACCATGGCATCCAGCTCACGAATCTTCTGCTGCAAGGCCTCGATATGCGTCTGAGCGACCCGCTTTACATCGGCGCTCTGGCGCGTATGGTCGCTCCATAAGCTCAGCAGTTCACCGATTTCCTTCACCGAGAAACCAAGGTCGCGGGCCCTGCGTACGAAGTTGAGGCGATGCAGATCCGCTTCCGAATAGCGACGGTATCCCGCCGATGTCCGCTGCGACGGCGGAAGGATGCCGACGTCTTCGTAGTAGCGGATCATCTTGGCCGATACGCCCGACGCCTTGGCCACTTCTCCGATGTTCATGCTGGCTCCTCTGCGCAGCGCCTCAGGCGGCGACACGTTGCTCGACGTCGGCATGCGGCGGCTGAAAGTTGCGCAACCGTAACGCATTGCCCAGTACGAAGACGCTGGAAAGCGCCATGGCACCTGCGGCGAACACCGGCGAAAGCAGAATGCCCCAGACCGGGTAAAGGGCGCCGGCCGCCACGGGTATGAGCGCGGTGTTGTAGAAGAACGCCCAGAACAGATTCTGCCGGATATTGCCGATAGTCTCGCGCGACAGCGCAATGGCGTTGGGCACGCCGTTAAGGCTGCCTGACATCAACACCACGTCGGCTGCCTCGATGGCGATGTCAGTCCCAGTGCCGATGGCGATACCCACATCGGCCTCCGCGAGTGCCGGCGCATCATTGATGCCGTCACCTACGAACGCGGTCACGCCATGCGCGGCTCGCAGCCGGCGCAAGGTTTCGACCTTGCCACCCGGCAAGACCTCTGCCTCCACTTCGTCGATGCCCAGGCGCTGAGCAATGGCCTGCGCCGTGCGGGCGTTATCGCCGGTAATCATCGCCACCTTCAACCCAAGTTGATGCAAGGCCGCAATCGCGGTGGGCGTACTTTCCTTGATGGGGTCCGACACGGCAATGATCGCCGCCAGTCGCCCATCGATAGCAGCGTACAACGGTGTCTTGCCTTCGGCGCCCAGGCGCTCGGCCGTTACGGCGAACTCGGCGACATCGAGCCCGAGTTTGGCCATGTAACGGTCGGCCCCGACCTCCACCTGCCGGCCGCCCACCGCGGCACGGACGCCATAACCCGTCACGGATTCGAACGAGGCGGGCTCGGGGACCACAATACC
>JAJUGH010000012.1 GCA_029268265.1 Alcaligenaceae bacterium
ACTCCGACCAGTCGATCTCGCCGAAGTCGTAGCGCCCAAGCGCCTCATTCCACTTCAGGTCGGGATCGGGGATGGTCAGACCCAAATATTCCGCCTGAGGCACGGTCTGATCGACAAACTTCTGGCGTAGCTCATCATTGGAGAACAGCTTGATGCGCCACTGCATGGATTGCGCGCTATTGGGCGAATCCTGGTCGGGCGGCCCGAACATCATGAGAGCGGGCCACCACCAGCGGTTTAGCGCTTCCTGCGCCATGGCCTTCTGCTCCGGCGTGCCCTCGCGGCACAGCTGGATGAGCAGGTCGTAGCCCTGGCGCTGATGGAAGGACTCTTCCTTACAGACGCGCACCATGGCCCGGGCATACGGCCCGTAGGAACACCGGCACAGCGGGATCTGATTGATGATGGCGGCGCCGTCCACCAACCAGCCGATCATGCCGATATCGGCCCAGCTGAGTGTGGGGTAATTGAAGATGCTGGAATACTTGGCCTTGCCTGCGTGCAGGGCGTCGATCAGGTCGTCTCTCGAGACGCCCAGCGTTTCGGCCGCACTGTAAAGGTACAGGCCATGCCCTGCTTCGTCCTGCACCTTGGCCAGAAGAATGGACTTGCGCTTGAGCGAGGGCGCACGTGTGATCCAGTTTCCTTCCGGCAGCATGCCGACGATTTCCGAATGGGCGTGCTGGGAAATTTGCCGAATGAGGGTCTTGCGATAGGCCTCGGGCATCCAGTCCTTGGGCTCGATCCGGATGCCGGCGTCGATGCGTTCCTGGAACGCGCGCTCGGCGCCTTCCAGCTGGTCGGTATCGCGGACTGACTTGACCCCTGTCTCCACCATCTGGGCGTACATATGCGTCTCCTTTGCACAGGCAACATGCAGCATTCCCATGCCGTCTTACAGTCCATTATTTAATACAACTTTCTTGATGTCAATCAAAAAGTCGTATCGCTTTAGGAGGCAATATCGGGACGCCTGCGCCACGGCGCGGCCAAAGCCAGGGGGTTTCGCGCAGCCCTAGATTTTCAGAAAATGGCGGCGATAATGCTTCAGTTCGTCGATGGATTCATAGACATCGGCAAGCGCCTCATGCCGCGCCTGCTTGACGAAGCTCCGGTAGACTTCCGGCTTCCATCTGAGCGCCAGCTCTTTCAACGTGCTGACATCCAGGTTGCGGTAGTGGAAGAAAGCCTCGAGTGCCGGCATGTACTTCACGAGGAATCGGCGATCCTGACCGATGGTATTGCCACACATCGGTGATTTTCCCGCCGGCACGTGCTGTGACAGGAACGCGAGCATCTGTTCCTGCGCATCGGCTTCCGTAAGGGTGGATGCCTTCACCTTGTCGATCAGACCGCTTTTGCCATGGGTGGACTGATTCCATTTATCCATGGCGTCCAGAAGTTCGTCGGACTGGTGAACCACCAGCACGGGTCCTTCGGCAACCAGGGTGAGGTCCGGTTCGGTAACGACGGCCGCAAGCTCGATAATGCGTTCCTTCTCGGGGTCAAGGCCCGTCATTTCCAGGTCTATCCAGATAAGGCGCTGTTCTTTGGCCACCATATAATCCCTTAACGAAAAAAGAGATTTTCGCACAAGCCCCCGATATGTTCACTTTGCTGTTCGTTGCCTTCCTGCTTACCGACGTCCTGCTGCGCCTGTGGCTCGCCACGCGCCAGATCCGCCATGTGAGTCGCCACCGCGACCACGTGCCGGAAGCGTTTGCCGCGCGTATCGGGCTGCGCAGCCATCAACGCGCGGCCGATTACACCGTCGCCAAGACACGTCTGACCATGCTTGAGCGGCTGGTTGAGGCCACCGTGCTGGTGGGGTTCACGCTGATGGGTGGATTACAGGTGCTCGATGTCCAGCTCGGATACCTGTTTGAAAACGAAATGCTGCGTCAACTGGCCCTGTTGGGGGTCGTCTTCGCCATCATGGGCGTCATCGGGCTGCCCTTTGCGTTCTACAACAAATTCCGGCTCGAACAGCGCTTTGGTTTCAATCGAATGACACCACGGCTGTTCATCGTGGACTGCCTCAAGACCCTGCTGCTGTCGCTGCTGTTCGGCACGCCGCTGGCTGCCGCGGTGCTGTGGATCATGGGCAATACGGGCACCGCCTGGGTATGGTGGGCATGGGGCACGTGGGTCGCCTTCAACATCCTGCTGCTGTGGCTGTTCCCTACCTTCATCGCCCCCATGTTCAATAAGTTCACGCCGCTCGATAATCCCGAAATATCGCAGCGTATTGAACGCCTGATGCAGCGCTGCGGATTCTCGCTGAGCGGCCTTTACGTCATGGACGGCTCTCGGCGCTCGGCACACGGCAACGCCTATTTCACCGGCTTCGGCAACGCGCGTCGCATCGTGTTTTTCGACACCCTCCTCTCCCGGCTGAACGGCGACGAGATCGAGGCGGTACTGGCCCACGAGCTGGGCCATTTCCGGCATCGGCACATATTGCGACGCATGGTGATGTCCTTTGGCTTCGCGCTCGTCTTCTTCCTGGCGCTGGGCTGGCTGTCGGGCCAGCTGTGGTTCTATGAGGGCCTGGGCGTCACGCCGCAGTTCGGACGGCCGAACGACGCACTGGCACTGATCCTGTTCTTTCTGGCCGTGCCGGTCTTCACTTTCTGGGTCACACCGCTGGCAGCCTGGATGTCGCGTCGGGACGAATTCGAGGCAGACCGCTACGCCTGTGCTCAGGCCTCCGGTGCCGCCCTGGTCTCAGCCCTCGTAAAGCTTTACGACGACAATGCGGCGACCCTGACGCCGGATCCGGTGCATTCGGCGTTCTACGACAGCCATCCGCCGGCCGTCCGCCGTATAGAATCCCTGAAGCCTGCCCATGCGTGAACGTCCCGCTCCCTCTTCCAGACGTCAAGCCGACTCCGAACGGCACCTGAGGGGCCGCATAGTCTCCGCGCACGGACGCCATTACATGGTGCAACTTGAAGACGGTACCGTACGGCAATGCTTTCCTCGGGGAAAAAAGGCCGGGCCGGCCGTGGGCGACCGTGTGTTGGTCGCAGTCGCCGGCGAAGAAGGAAGCATCGAGCGCATCGAGGAACGCAAGAATCTGCTGTATCGATCCGACGAAATGCGCACGAAGCAATTCGCCGCAAACGTGGATCGCCTGCTGATCGTGGTGGCGCCGGAGCCTGAATTTTCAGACGAACTGGTCGGCCGGGCACTGGTGGGAGCATGGAGCGCGGGAGTGGAGCCGCACATCGTGCTGAACAAGATCGACCTGCCCTCCGCGGAGGGCGCGCGCGAACGGCTCAAGACATTTCGCCATCTGGGCGTGCCGGTGCATGAAACCGACGCCACCAATGTTTCCGCCACCCGGGAAACCCTCCTGCCCTTGTTGCGCGATCGATGCAGCCTTTTGCTGGGCCAGAGCGCCATGGGCAAATCCACCATCCTGAACGCGCTGGTGCCTGATGCCCGGGCTCACACCCAGCCACATTCGCAGGCACTGGGTGCCGGTCGGCATACCACGACCACCACCCGCCTCTATACATTGCCCGAAGGCGGTGACCTCATCGATTCACCCGGATTCCAGGCATTTGGCCTGCATCACCTTGAGCCGGAAGACATCTTGCGCGGTTTCCCGGAATTCAAGGAACCGACAAGCGAGTGCCGTTTCTACAATTGCAGCCATCGCCATGAGCCGGGTTGCGGGGTGCTGGCGGCGCTGCAGCGGGGCGACATCACCCCCGAGCGCCATGCCTTGTATGAGCGGCTGTTGGCCGAAAACGAAGCACGCCGGACTTACTAGGAGCCCGACCTACGGCGCAGGCGTTGCCTTGCCGACGGCCTGCGCCTCGGCGGCTGCCAGATAATGGTAGAGATTGCGAATGAGGGCGGCCGTCGCGCCCCAGATGAAATAATCACCCCAGCTCACCGAAAAGAAGTGACGGACAGGCCCGTTTTCCGGTCGAATCTCATGGAGGCGATGCAAGGCGGGGCTGAGCAAAGATGCCAGGGGAACTTCGAACACTTCAGCCACCTCGCTGCGGTCCGGCATCAGCCGATAACCCGGGCGCAGGTAGCCGATCACCGGCTTCATCGTATAACGCGTAGAGGTCAAGAAGCTGGGCTGTGTACCCAGCAGCTCCACATAGCGCGGTTCCACCCCGACCTCTTCCCAAGTTTCACGCAGTGCCGCCTCGACGTAGTCGGCGTCGGTCGGCTCAATACGCCCGCCCGGAAAACAGATCTGCCCGGCATGCTTGAAGAGATGCGCCGCACGGCGCGTCAGCATCACATGCAGCCCATTGGGGCGCTGAATAAGGGGAATGAAGACTGCGGCGGGCGTGATGTCGCGGCGTTGCGAGACGTCGAGATCGAAGTGGCCCGTGAAGACCGGCTCGACTTGCCAGGGCACCGGGTTGGCAAAGGCCTGGCGGATGAACGGGAGCTGCAGCGTGGCTGGAGCAAGTTCCGGCAGGCTCGCGGAAGGGACGACCGGTTGGGCGGTCGGATCGAAGCCCACGACATGCCGGGGCCAGACGACGCGAGGAACAGGATCCATGACACCTACGAAAAAGGCACCCGCCCTGGGGTGCCTTCGTAAGACCGGACCGCTGAAAAGATCAGGCGGCAGTCTTTTTATTGGAGCGAACCAGCTTCTCCTTGATACGGGCGGACTTACCAGAACGGCTACGCAGATAATACAGTTTAGCACGGCGGACATCGCCACGGCGCTTCACTTCGATGCTGGCGATCTGCGGCGAGTAGAGCTGGAACGTACGCTCAACGGCTTCGCCCGAAGAGATCTTGCGCACGATGAACGAAGAATTCAGGCCACGGCTGCGGCGTGCAATGACAACACCTTCGTAGGCCTGCACACGCTTGCGGGTGCCTTCAACCACGTTCACGTTCACAACAACGGTGTCGCCGGGGCCGAATTCCGGGCGGGGCTCGCCGCCGGTCAGGCGCTGGATTTCTTCCTGCTCGAGGATTTCAATAAGGTTCACAATCTGACTCCAGAAAACATCATGTAGCGGCAGGATATATGGTTGTTCTGTCCGCACAGAGGATGAGGTAAATAGCCCGCTATTCTACCAGCAAAACGCGAATGGAGAAAAGCGGCGAAGCGTCATAAAGCCGTCATGTCGGGGGTCTACGATGAAATCGATTTCATTGCAGACACCAACATGAACAACACCAAGCCGGCGAATGCCGCAGCCGCCAACCTGCCCCGGTCTTCACCGGGTGCGCCACGTGTCTCCATCGTCGAGATTGCCGCCCGCAGCGGAGTCTCGCCCGCCACGGTATCCCGAGCGCTCAACAATCCGGGTCTTGTCCAGCCGCGTACCCGGGACGCCATCCTGGAGATGTGCGCCGCGCTCGGCTATCGGCCGAATGCGTCGGCGCGCACGCTGCGCACTCAGCGCAGCCAGGCGTTGGGCATCGTGTTGCCCACACTGGACAACCCCGTCTTCGCGGAATGCCTGCAAGGCATGGCCACCGCCACCTCGGCCCAGGGCTATTCCATCATGCCGGTGACCACGCAGTATGAACAACATGCTGAAACGGAAGCCATCGAGCAGCTCGTGGCCTCTGGCGTGGATGGCCTCATCCTGGTGGTATCCGATACGGCTTCATCGGTAGCCTTGTCGCGGCTGCGGACGCACGGCACACCCTATGTACTCGTTTACAACCGCGACGACGCTCACCCCTGTGTTTCGGTGGCTGGCCACAGCGCCATGCAGGAAATTGTCGAAGGCCTGCTCGAGCGCGGGCACCGGGACATTGCGATGGTGTACGGGCGGCTGTCGGCATCGGATCGCGCGCAGCAACGATACGCCGGATTCACCGAAGCGATGGCACGGGCAGGCATCACGCCCGCGGCGCTCATCGAAGTGCCGTTCGTCGAAACAGCGATTCAGGATATCACCCTTGCATTGCAACGGCGGCGACGGCCGACGGCCCTCGTGTGCTCCAACGACCTGATTGCCATCCGTGCCATTCGTGCCGCGCACGAATGCGGGTTCAGCGTACCCGACGATCTGACCGTCACCGGCTTCGATGGTATCGCCCTGGTACAAGACCTTGCTCCCAGGCTGAGCACGGTTGCACAGCCCAATGCCCAAATGGGCGCCGCCGCGGCACGGTGGCTGATCGAGAGCCTGGCTCGGAGCACAGCGCCGCACGCGAATGACAGCCTCACCCTACCCCATCAAGTCCGCTGGGCAGAGTCTTCCGCGCGCGCCCCGGACAGCCGCTGACCGAGACCGTCCCAGTGCAGTCCTGGTCCCCGTTTCCCCCACCCTTCCGACCTTAACAGTGGAGTATTCAATGTCGATTCTCATCAAACGCATCGCACAAGCCGGCGCGCTTGCACTAAGCCTCAGCGCCGGCGCGGCTCAGGCCGACAACGCGATCTGCTACAACTGCCCCACCGAGTGGGCCGACTGGGGCACCCAGTTGCGCGCCATCAAGGAGAAAACCGGCGTCAATATTCCGGCGGACAACAAGAATTCCGGCCAGTCTCTGGCGCAACTGGTGGCGGAGAAGTCCAACCCTGTGGCGGACATCGTCTATCTCGGGATCTCATTCGCCGCGCAGGCCAAGCAGGAAGGCGTCCTCGCCTCGTACAAGCCTCAGCATTGGGATGACATTCCGGCCGACCTGAAAGACCCGGATGGCCAGTGGTTCACCATTCATTCCGGCACCATGGGATTCATGGTGAACGTCGACGCGCTGGACGGCAAACCGATACCCCAATCCTGGGCCGATTTGCTGAAGCCGGAATACAAGGGCCTGGTTGGTTACCTGGACCCGTCTTCCGCGTTCGTGGGCTATGTATCTGCCATGGCGGCCAACCTGGCGCACGGCGGCAGCGTGGATGACCTGCAGCCCGGGCTGGACTACCTTGAGAAACTGCAAGCCAACGATCCCATTGTCCCCAAGCAAACCTCGTATGCGCGACTGCTTTCCGGAGAGATCGGCATCCTGCTCGATTACGACTTCAACGCATACCGCGCCAAGCACAAGGATCAGGCCAACGTGGAATTCGTGATTCCGCGGGAAGGCACTATTGCCGTGCCTTACGTCATGAGCCTGGTGGCCAACGCTCCGAACGCGGAGAACGGTCGCAAGGCACTGGATTTCGTGATGTCCGACGAGGGCCAGGCCATCTGGGCACGTGCTTTCCTGCGGCCCGTGCGACCGGATGCCATGCCCAAGGACGTGGAAGCGCTTTTCCTGCCGGCGTCCGAATACGCCCGTGTGCAAGCGATTGATTATGGCCGTATGGCTGAGGTGCAGCGCGACTTCGCGGACCGCTACCTCCAGCAAGTCCAGTAAACCCCAGGCAGTAGAAAGATGACCGACACCCTGCATCCATCTGCCCGAGCCAGGCGAATCCGTCTGGTCTGCCTCGCGCCCGCCGCAGCGTTCTTCGCCGCATTCTGGCTATTGCCCATTGCCACACTGGTGGCCCTACCTGCTGAAAAAGGATGGGAGACCTACCTATTGGTACTGACCAACGGCCGGTATCTGCAAAGCCTGTTGAACACGCTCTGGCTTTCGCTGGCAACCACGCTGCTCACGCTCGGGCTGGGTGCGGCGGTCGGCATTTATCTGGCGCGCCGCCTTTTCCGCGGCCGCCAGATATTGATCTCGCTATTGACGGCCCCACTGGCCTTTCCCGGTGTGATCGTCGGATTTTTCGTCATTCTGCTGGGCGGCCGGCAAGGGCTGTTCGCCTCGTTGACCCATGATCTTGGATTGGGACGCGTCACCTTCGCCTACGGCATGCTGGGCCTTTTTCTGGCGTATCTGTATTTCTCGCTGCCCCGCGCCATTGCCTCTTATACCGCTGCCGCGGAAGCCATGGATCCCCAACTCGAGGAGGCGGCCCAGATGTTGGGCGCGACACGCTGGCAGATCACTCGCGATGCCTGGTGGCCGCAATTGCTGCCCACCACCGTGGCCTGCGGCGCGATCGTCTTTGCCACCGCCATGGGCGCTTTCGGCACCGCCTTCACTTTATCGAGCCAGTTTGAAGTCGTGCCGATCACCATCTACAACGAATTCACGAACTACGCCAATTTCGCCGTCGCCGCCTCGCTCTCGATCGCACTGGGACTGGTGACGTGGGGCGCACTTTATATCGCAGGGCTGCTGAGCACCGATGCGAATCCCACACAGTAGAAAGGGCAACACATGGCACACCTCAAGCATTCTCGTTCGCCGCTGTTGTTGCTCACGACTGCCGGCATTTCCGTGTTCATGATCGCACCCGTCATCGTTTCGGTGATGGCCGGCCTGGTCAACAACTACAACAAGGGCTTGGCAAGCGGACTAACATTCCGCTGGGTACAGCAGGTCTGGGATGTCTACGGCAGCACGGTCGGCGCTTCCATCATATTGGCGCTCGCCTGCGTCGCCTGCACATTGCTGCTGGGCATCCCTTGCGCTTACGGATTGGCCCGCAGCCGCTCGCGGCTTGCGCGCGCCTTCGAAGAGCTGCTGCTGCTTCCGGTCGCCGTGCCCGGCCTGGCCACGGCCTTGGCGTTGATTCTGGTTTACGGAAACATGACCTCGTTGCGCCAAAGCTTCGTCTTCATTCTGATCGGGCACGTCGTCTTCACGCTGCCGTTCATGGTGCGCACCGTTTCGGCGGCCTTCCAGCGCCCCGATCTCCTGGCCATGGAAGAGGCCGCCCGTACGCTGGGTGCCGGTTTCTTGCGCCGGTTTCTGGGTGTGCTGGTTCCCGCCGTACTGCCGGCCATCGTCGCCGGCATGCTGATGGTCTTCACCCTGTCCATCGGCGAATTCAATCTGACCTGGATGCTGCATACGCCCCTGACCCGTACGCTGCCCGTGGGTCTTGCCGACAGCTATGCGTCGATGCGCATCGAAGTCGGGTCCGCCTACACCTTCGTCTTTCTCATTGTGATCCTGCCCGTACTTTGGCTACTGCAGGCATTCACCACTCTAATACAGAAACGCTATGGAGCCTGACCAAGTGTCCGAGACACGCACCCCGATCACGATCACTCACTGTGCCAAAACCTATCCTGATGGAACGCGCGGCCTGAAACCAGCCGACCTGACCGTCAACGCGGGAGAAGTCATTGCCCTGCTGGGCCCGTCCGGCTGCGGCAAGACGACGCTCTTACGCCTGTTGGCCGGCCTGGAAACGGCTGATGCAGGCAGCCGCATCCTGTTCGGAACGCAGGACGTCACGGCTCTGCCGGTAGAGAAACGCGGCATCGGCATGGTGTTCCAGAGTTATGCCCTCTTCCCGCAAATGACGGTCGAAGCCAACATTGGCTACGGGCTGCGTATCCGCGGCGTTGGTGACGACGAATATCGTCGGACCGTGGGCTCCGTCATTGACCTCGTGCGCCTGAACGGACTGGAAAAGAAGCGGCCGGCGGAACTGTCGGGTGGCCAGCGGCAACGCGTGGCTCTTGCGCGTGCCGTGGCCATCAAGCCCCGAGTGTTGCTGCTGGACGAGCCGATGGCCGCACTCGACGCGAAATTGAAGGAATCGCTGCGGGACGAGCTTGCCGGGCTCCTGAGGCAACTGGGTATCACTGCGGTGCACGTGACGCACGACCAACAGGAGGCCATGGCGATTGCAGATCGGCTGGTGGTCATGCAGGCGGGGTCCATCATGCAGGTGGGTACGGCCGAGGACCTCTATCGAAATCCGGCTCATCCCTTCGTGGCGCGGTTCCTGGGCCGCGTGAATACGCTGGTACGCAACGAATCGGATATCGCGGCAGGTGTGATTCGATTCGGAACAGCCCGACTGCAATGTCCGGCACACTTGCGTGGACACAATGAAATCATGGTGCGCCCAGAAGATATCCATGTGGGCGCGGCGGATGCCGCCACGGCCGTAGGCCGGATCGCCCGACGCACCTTCCTGGGCGATCGGGTGCAGCTGGAGCTTGAGATCGACGGTCAGCGCCCACTGCTGGTGGAGACGCACGGGCTGAACCGCTGCCTGCCCGGGGATATGGTGGGCCTGAATATCGCTGCTGACCGGTGGCTGCCCGCCAGCGAAACGCCGCGCACCAGCAAAACGCCGAACGCCACCCTACATTCCTGAATCTTCGACACGACCATGAGCCAGATCTACACCTTCGTGCAGCTCACCGATCTGCACATTCGCAAACCCGGCCAGCTTGCCTATGGGCGGGTCGATACGTCGGGCTACGTCCGGACCACCATAGATTCCGTGCTGGCCTTGCGCCAACGACCGGATGCTGTGGTGATAAGCGGGGATTTGACCGACTTCGGAACGGCACAAGAGTATGAGCATCTGCGGGAACTGCTGCAGCCTCTGACCATGCCGTTTTACCTGATGCCGGGCAATCATGATGATCGAAACGAGCTCCGGCGCGCTTTCCCCGATCACGACTACCTGGGGCAGAACGGCTTTATTCAATACCGGCGCCAGTTGGGACCGTTGCGGTTGCTGGCGCTGGATACCAGTGAACCTGGACGTAGCGAGGGCGCCCTATGTGAGACGCGATTAACCTGGCTGGCCAAAGAGCTGGAGGCGGCAGGCAACGAACCGGTGGTGATCGCCATGCACCACCCGCCGTTCCGGACCTTGATCGGGCACATGGACGAGATCGGGCTCATGCAGGGCTCGGCGGAACTGGAAGAGCTTTTGCGCCGCCACCCCAATGTGGAACGGGTGATCTGTGGCCACCTACACCGCGCTATCGATGTGCGGTTTGGCGGCACGGTGGCGTCTACCTGCCCCGGCCCGGCGCACCAGGTAACCCTGAACCTGGACCCGGCCGCAAGTTCGGACTGGATGCTGGAGCCCCCGGCTTTCCGTGTACACGCATGGGATGCCATTGGGAAGAGATTGGTGAGCCATCTGGCCCCAGCCGGCAGATTTGAAGGGCCGTACCCTTTTCACGCTGATGGCAAGCTGATTGACTGAGTGAACCGCTAAAAGCCACCGGCTGCGGCCAGCCACATCACGCCGGGGATGCTGGCGCCCCAAACAATAACCATGGCGATGTCGCAAGCCATGCGCGCCGGCGTAAGCGAACCGGATGCGCTACGACCTTTACCGGCTGCGCCTGGCTGCCGAGTGCGAGCCTTGGACCCGCCGGCGGAACGCCCGGCCTTCGGAGCGGGAGGAAACGGCCATCTGAACGGGGATTCAGCCTTTAGTGTTCTCATGCTTGGATCCTGTTTATTCATACAGTAGTCGATACTGTATATAAAAACAGTTACTCGTACAAGAGGTTTGTCACGCGTCCCGTCTGAGTGTGCCAAAAAGCAGACACCCCGCCGGGGCGGGGTGTCTTCACAACTTGAAGCTGGCGGTCAGGCGATGCGGGCGCCAGAGCGCACGTCGGGTCAGCGGTCAGGCTGCGGCGTAATCCGCAGGTACGGCCGTACCGCCTTGTATCCCTTCGGAAATTTCTGCTGAATGACTTCCTCATCTTGCAGGCTGGGCACGATGATCACGTCATCGCCCTGCTCCCAGTTGACCGGAGTGGCCACGCTATGGCTGTCAGTCAACTGCAGCGAATCGATCACGCGCAGTATTTCGTTGAAGTTGCGACCGGTGCTGGCAGGATAGGTGAGAATCATCCGAACCTTCTTCGCCGGATCAATCACGAACACTGAGCGAACCGTTGCGGTGTTGCTGGCGTTCGGGTGAATCATGTCATACAGCGTGGCAACCTTCCGGTCCGTGTCGGCAAGGATGGGGAAATTGACCTGCGTGTTCTGGGTATCGTTGATGTCTTCGATCCACTTCTTGTGCGATTCCGCGTCATCCACCGAAACAGCAATGACCTTCACATTACGCTTGGCGAACTCGCCGGACACGATAGCGGTATAACCCAGCTCGGTTGTGCAAACAGGAGTGAAATCCGCAGGATGCGAAAACAGCACGCCCCAGCTGTCGCCCAGGAATTCGTGGAAGCGAATACGGCCGACGGAGGAGTCCTGTTCAAAATCGGGAGCGGTGTCTCCCAAACGTAAAGTCGTCATAAGAACCCTCGCAAAAGTTGAAATGTCATCAACAGATGATGCGCCCTTATAAGGAGGAATTCAAATAAGTAAAGATAATATGCTTATTTGTCATATACGGTGACACAGTATTCTGAGGCAATTCCCCCGGCCTGCACTGCGTCAGAGTAAGCCTGCACCCGCGGCAGCAGGTGGGCAGCATAGAAAACCGCCGTCGCAAGTTTGCGATGATGAAACGCTGACCCCTCGGCACCCATGCGTGCGCATGCCAAAGCAGCCCGGCCCAATTGCCACCCTCCGCAGAGCTGGCCCGTGAGCATCAGCAGCGGGACACTCCCGATAAATACAGCGCGCAGGTCGCCCTGCGCATGCTCGAGCACGTGGTTCACGGCATCGGCGTAGGCATTGCAAGCGGCTTCCAGCCGTTGAGCGATGAACTGCAAGGGCTGACCCGATCCGGCGTTATCGCCCGCCGCCTGGTTCAGGGCTGCGACGGTCTCCCGAACCTGTGCAGCGACGGCGAACGCCACGGTGCCCCCATCTCGCAAAATCTTCCGGCCCACAAAGTCATTCGCCTGAATGGCGGTCGTGCCTTCGTAGATGGGCAGAATCCGGGCGTCACGCAGATACTGCGCTGCGCCGGTCTCTTCGATATAGCCCATGCCACCATGCACCTGCACACCCAATGATGTGACTTCGACTGCTGACTCGGTGCAAAAGGCCTTGACCACCGGCACAAAGAACTCATAGGCCGCCTTGCTGCGCAGCCTTTCCGCCTCATCAGGATGCGCCTTCGCCACATCCGCCAGGCTTGCGGCCCACAGCGCCATCGCACGGCCTGCTTCAGTCAACGCACGCATGGTGGAAAGCATGCGCTGCACGTCGGGATGCCGGTTGATGGACACCGGGCCCGCCGACCCTTCGAGGGCCTGACCCTGCACGCGCTCCTCGGCGTACGATAGTGCCTGCTGCAGAGCACGCTCGCTGACTGCAACTCCCTGCACCCCCACCGCATAACGCGCAGCGTTCATCATGATGAACATGTATTCCAGGCCACGGTTCTCTTCTCCCACTAGGTAGCCAATGGCACCTTCACCGACATCGCCCTTGCCCGAGCCATAAAGCAGTACCGCCGTGGGGCTTCCGTGAATGCCGAGCTTGTGTTCCAGCGAAGCGCACCAGACGTCGTTGCGCGCCCCTAAGGACCCGTCCTCGGACACTAGAAACTTGGGAACGATGAAGAGCGAAATGCCCTTTACGCCGCGGGGCGCATCGGGCGTACGGGCAAGCACCAGATGAATGATGTTCTCGGCCAGGTCGTGCTCGCCGAAGGTGATGAAGATCTTCTGGCCAAACAGCCGGAAGCTTCCATCTCCCTGAGGCACGGCCCGCGTGGACAACAGCGCGAGGTCGGAACCGGCTTGCGGCTCGGTCAGGTTCATGGTGCCCGTCCAACGCCCCTCCAGCATGGGCGGGATGTAGCGTTCGCGTTGTTCCTGCGTGCCCGCGGTCGACAAAGCCTCGATGACCCCGTCCGTGAGCAAGGGGCACAGGGCAAACGACAAGTTGGCCGCATTCAACGTTTCCGACGCCGCGGCACTGAGCACCTTGGGCAGGCCCTGCCCGCCCCACTGCGGATCATGCTGCAGCCCCTGCCAACCCCCTTCCACGAACGCTCGAAACGCTTCCCGAAAGCCTGGTGATGTACGGACCGCTCCGCCATCCCACTGCGCCGGCTCAATGTCGCCGCGTCGATTGAGCGGTGCCACGACCTCTTCGACAAACCGAGCGTTCTCGTGAAGCACGGCATCCACAGTGTTCTCGTCCAGTTCCGCATACGCCGGCAGGCTCAGAACGCCGGGCAGGTTCGCCAGCTCTTTCAACACGAAACGGATGTCGTCCACCGGTGCTTGGTAAGTCATAGTGCCTCCGTACTTTTTGTGAGAATTTGGCCAATGATACTGCGGTGATGCAGCCCGCCACCCGACATTGGTCAATTTCATGAAAAAGGCCTGCAGACGGTGATGTCTGCAGGCCTTTTAGTGGGAACGCTGGGCTTATGCGCTGGATCAGAGCGCTTCCGCGAGTTCCGGAATGATGGTGAACAGATCGCCCACCAGGCCGTAGTCGGCCACGCCAAAGATGGGGGCTTCCGCATCCTTGTTGATGGCCACGATGACCTTGGAATCCTTCATGCCCGCCAAGTGCTGAATCGCACCGGAAATGCCCACGGCAATGTACAGCTGAGGCGCCACGATCTTGCCCGTCTGTCCGACCTGCCAGTCATTGGGCGCATAGCCGGCATCCACAGCCGCCCGGGAAGCACCCACTGCGGCGCCGAGTTTGTCAGCCAGGGCGTCAAGAATCTTGAAGTTCTCGGCACTGCCCAGCCCGCGGCCGCCCGAAACCACAATACCGGCTCCCGCCAGTTCGGGACGATCGCTCTTGGCGAACTCGCGACCCACGAACGACGAGCGGCCCGAATCGGCGACAGCCGGTGCGTTCTCGATGCCGGCGCTGCCGCCTTCTGCCGCCACTGCGTCGAACGCCGTCGTGCGGACGGTGATGACCTTGATGCTATCGGACGACTGGACCGTGGCGATGGCATTGCCGGCGTAGATGGGACGCTGGAAGGTGTCCGGGGACTCCACCGCGATGATGTCGGAAATCTGCGCGACGTCGAGGCGTGCCGCGACGCGCGGAGCAACGTTCTTACCGTTTGCCGTGGCGGGGAACAGGATGTGGCTGTAGTTGGATGCCACATCGAGCACCTGGGCGGCTACGTTCTCTGCCAAGCCGTGCTCGAGCGATGCGCCGTCAGCGAGGATGACTTTGGAAACACCGGCCACCTTGGCTGCCTGGTCGGCCACCGCCTGGGCGCCACTGCCGGCAACCAGAATATGGACATCGCCACCGATGGCAGCAGCCGCAGCCACCGCGCTCAGCGTCGCAGCCTTCAGCTGGGCGTTGTCGTGTTCAGCAATAACCAGATTCGTCATGATCAAACCACCTTCGCTTCGTTCTTCAGTTTGTCCACCAGCGTCGCGACGTCCGGAACCATGATGCCTGCCTTGCGCACGGGCGGCTCGGCGACCTTGAGCGTCTTGAGGCGCGGCGCGACCTCAACACCCAGATCCTCGGGCGTGACCGTCTCGAGCGGCTTCTTCTTCGCCTTCATGATGTTCGGCAGCGTTACGTAGCGCGGCTCATTCAGGCGCAGGTCGGTCGTGATAATGGCAGGCAGAGACAGGGAAAGCGTTTCAAGACCGCCATCGACTTCACGGGTGACCTGAACCTTGTCGCCTTCCACTTCGACCTTGCTGGCGAACGTGGCTTGCGGCCAGTCGAGCAGTGCCGCCAGCATCTGCCCGGTCTGGTTCGCGTCGTCGTCGATGGCTTGCTTGCCGAGGATCACGAGCTGAGGCTGTTCTTTGTCGACCAGCGCCTTCAGCAGCTTGGCCACCGCCAGCGGCTGGAGTTCGGCGTCGGTCTGGGCCAGGATGCCGCGATCAGCGCCAATGGCCATGGCGGTACGCAAGGTTTCCTGGCTTTGCGCAACGCCGCAAGACACTGCCACCACTTCAGAAACGACGCCCTTTTCCTTCAGGCGGGTCGCCTCTTCGACGGCAATTTCGTCGAAAGGGTTCATGGACATCTTCACATTGGCGACATCCACTCCACTTTGGTCTGACTTGACGCGGACCTTGACGTTGTAGTCAACGACGCGCTTGACAGGCACTAACACCTTCATCGAAGCATCCTCCAAGGATTTCACTAGCTATAAATTCTTTTGAGCAAAGACTTTCATTCTACAACTTTGACAAAGCTCTGACGTGAGCCACTACGCTGCGGCCCAATGCCGAGAGGTTGTAGCCGCCTTCAAGCATGCTGACGATGCGCCCTTTTGCGCTACGGTCAGCCACCTGCAGCAGCTGCTCGGTGATCCAGGCGTAGTCGGATTCAACCATGCCCAGCTGACCCATTTCGTCTTCTCGGTGCGCGTCGAATCCCGCCGACACCAGCAGCAGCTCGGGGGCGAACTCGTTAAGACGCGGCACCCAGACATCGCTCACCACCTGCCGCAATTCCGCGCCGGTGGTGTAGGCGTCTACCGGGATGTTGACCATGTGTTCCCGGTACCCCTCCTGACGCAGATTGGGATAAAACGGGTGCTGATAGAAGCTGCACATCATGACGCGCGGGTCATCGTAGAAAATCTCTTCGGTGCCGTTCCCGTGATGCACGTCGAAGTCGACTATGGCCACGCGCGACAGCCCGTGATTCGCCAGCGCATGGGCCGCCGCGATGGCAATATTGTTGAAGAAGCAGAAACCCATGGCGCGGCCCGATTCGGCGTGATGCCCGGGCGGACGGACGCTGCAAAAAGCCGTGGCCGCCTCGCCGCGCATGACGGCATCCACCGCCGCAATACCGGCGCCTGCTGCCTCGAAAGCCGCGGTCAGCGTTCGGGAATTCATCGAAGTGTCCCCATCGATCGCGGCGTAACCGGTAGCTGGAGACAATCTTTTCAGGCCTTCAACATGGGCGTGGGTGTGCACGCGCAGCACGTCGTCTTCGGTAGCCGGGCGCGGGGAATCGTCCGCATGCAGGAGCGGCAGTACACCGCTTGCCAGCAAGTGGTCGTTGATGGCATCCAGCCTCTCCGGGCATTCCGGATGCCAGCTGCCCATCTCGTGCTCTCGGCACGCAGGGCTGGTAATGTATAGAGTCTCCATAGAGGACGATTATGTTCAGACGCACCCGCATTTTGCAAGCAGTCCTTCCCGCTCTACTGGCCACCGCATGCGCGAGCCAGCAAGCCGTACACGAAGCCCCCTCTGCCGGCCCAGTGGCGGCCACGACAGCCGGAACGGCGGCCCTGACCCCGCACCCGGCCATACCCGACATCGAAGCGGGGAAATCGGAAGTCTCGAGCCGCCCTTTCGTCAATAGCGACGGACGCCTGCAGGATGACATCGAAGATTTCGCACGTGAGGTCTCCCGCCTGCGGCAGCTCCCGCCGGATCACGTCAGGGCCTTGCTGCAAGAAGCCCAGTACAACGCTACGGCGGCCCGCCTGATGTCACCGGCCAAGACGCGCATACGCCGCAGTTGGGTCACTTACCGCAACCGCTTCGTCGAACCGATACGCATCCGCGATGGGCAACAGTTCTGGCATGCGAACGCGACCGTACTGGAACAGACGGAAAAACAATATGGTGTCCCCGCTTCGATCATCGTGGCGATCATCGGGGTGGAAACGATATACGGACGGCATACCGGCAACTTTCGCGTTCTGGACGCCCTCGCCACGCTGGGATTCCGCTACCCCGATGCCTCGCGGCCCGAGCGTAGCCACCTTTTCCGCAATCAGCTTGCCGATCTAATACAGCTCGACTACGAAGGCCGGCTCGACGCACGCCAGGTGACGGGATCCTTCGCCGGCGCAATGGGCCTGCCGCAATTCATGCCGGGAAGCCTGATGCGCTTTGCGGCGGACGGCGACGGTGACGGACGCATCGACCTGCACGGCAGCCCCACGGATGCAATCGTCTCCGTGGCTCGCTTTCTTCGATTGCATGGCTGGGTACCTGGCCTGCCGGTATTCGCACCCGTCACGCTGCCCGCCGATATCGGGAAACTGGTGGACGGAGGGCTGAAGCCGACCTTGGACTGGCAGCAGCTGGCCGCGGCCGGAGCACGCCCGACGCCGGCCGCCGACACAACCGCATGGCAGCAATACCCGCTAGGTGTGGTGAACCTGGTTGATGAACCGCGCAACACCGTGGAGTACCGACTGGGCACACCCAACTTCTTTGCGCTTACCCAATACAACCGCAGCTATTTCTATGCGAGTTCAGTGGCCGACCTCGCTGAGCAATTGTCTGAGCGAATCGGCACACCCGGACAGCCCGCGCCCGTGTCGGCGTCCGCAAGATAAGCGGACACTATGCATCAACGGGGCCGTAGGTGGAATTGCTGGCGCCGTAGGGGGAATGACCGGGGCCGTAGGTGGAATTGCCGGGGCCGTAGGCCCCAGCTTGCGGCTTCAGTTGAAGACGCCGGTGGAAAGGTAGCGATCTCCGCGATCGCAAACGATAAAGACGATGGTGGCGTTCTCCACGCGCTGCGCGACACGCAATGCAGCCACCAGCGAGCCGGCCGATGAGATACCACCGAAGATGCCCTCTTCCGCGGCCAGGCGGCGCGCCATGTCTTCCGCCTCGGTCTGCGAGATGGATTCGAATGCGTCGACGCGAGCCGGATCGTAAATTCGCGGCAGATATTCTTCGGGCCACTTGCGGATGCCCGGAATCTGGGAACCCTCCGCAGGCTGGGCGCCGATCACCTGAATTTCCGGATTGCGCGATTTCAGGTATTTGCTGACCCCCATGATGGTGCCTGTCGTGCCCATTGCACTCACGAAATGCGTGACACGGCCGTCGGTCTGCTCCCAGATCTCCGGACCGGTACCTTCCACGTGAGACAACGGATTGTCAGCATTGGCGAACTGGTCCAGCACCTTACCCTTCCCTTCGGCCTGCATCCTGGCGGCAAGATCCCGCGCGTATTCCATGCCGCCCTGGTCGGCCCGCGTCAGGATGAGCTCGGCGCCATACGCGGTCATGGAAGCCCGGCGCTCCACTGAAAGGTTGTCGGGCATGATCAGTACCATGCGATAGCCCCGAACGGCTGCCGCCATGGCCAGCGCGATGCCCGTATTGCCGCTGGTGGCTTCAATCAGCGTATCACCCGGCTTGATTTCTCCGCGTGCCTCGGCCTGGCGGATCATGGACATGGCGGGTCGGTCCTTCACCGACCCGGCGGGATTATTGCCTTCCAGCTTGGCAAGAATCACATTGCCACGCGGCTCGCCGGCTTCGCCGGGGAGGCGCTGCAGCCTGACGAGAGGCGTGGAACCGATGATGTCTTCAATGGTGGGATAGGTTTTCATCCGCAAAATAATACACCGTCCCACCACGGGCGCGTAACGGTCAGCGGCGGCGTTTCGCGCCCGCTGCCGCTCCGCCCTTGGCGGCTGCGCCTGCCGCTGCGGCTGCAGTTGCGGCAGGCCCTCCACCCACCGTCAGCCCACTTGATTGCAGGGAAGCGACTTTCTTTGGCCCAATGCCCTTCACCCGCTCCGAGATATCATCGAAGGACTCGAAACGGCCACCGCGCGTACGCTCTTCAATAATGACGCCGGCCATCTTGGGGCCGATGCCCTTGATCTCCTGCAGTTGCTGGGCGGTGGCGGAATTGACATCGACGGCAGTCGCCATGGCCGGAGCGAGTAGAAATCCGGTGACGGCAAGCGCAACCAAGGCCCGGACGGTCTTGCGCAGCCCCCGGTCTGGACGCGCAGGCAGAGGACGCGGCACAGGCCCGGACGATACCGGCTGACGAGCTTCCTTGATGTCGGCCGGTGCATGCCTGGCTGCGTGTGAACCGGCGGGAGTATCCCGCCCGGCGCGGCCTGGCCAGCGTGCATCGGTTTGTGGAGTGGCAACCGTGGGTTGCAGAAATGGATTCATGGACGCCTCCGGTAGAGAGGCCGACGATCACAGGCGAAATGCCGGTGACCGGGCCTGACGTCCATCATGGCTCGATGGGTGCCACGCCGACACCGTGCCGGTCAGGATTGATCCATGCGTAAAGCCACGCCCGCGCTCTCACCCGCGGGCGAGCAAATGTTCCACGTATTGCGTAACGCCAGTCTGTACATCGCGAAACGGCTTATCGTACCCGGCCGCGCGAAGCTGGGTCAGATCGGCTTGCGTGTGACTCTGATAACGCCCCTTGAGATCCTCGGGGAACTCAATGTAGCGCAGCAGACCTTGCTCGACCTGCTCACCCAGCGACAGTTCCGATTCTCCCCGATGACGCCGGATAGTGTTGACCACACTGGAAGCAACGTCGTTGAAGGGTTGAGCCCGGCCTGTACCGCAATTGAAGATACCGGATGCTTCCGGGTGATCCAGGAAGTGCAGGTTGACCTCGACCACATCATCCACGTGGATGAAGTCCCGCATCTGTCCGCCGTCGGCGTAACCATCCCAGCCTCCGAACAGCCGCACGTGGCCGCCTTCACGGAATTCATTGAAGTTGTGGAAAGCCACGGACGCCATGCGCCCCTTGTGCTGCTCCTGGGGACCGTATACGTTGAAATATCGCAATCCCACTACCGGCGCGGCCAGTTCCACCATGCGCCTCCTGAGCACCTGGTCGAAAAGATACTTGGAATAGCCGTAGACGTTGAGCGGCGCCTCGTTGGCGGGATCTTCCACATAGGTGGGTCCGGCACCGTAGACCGCGGCGGACGACGCGTAGATGAAGGGGATACGCTTAGCCTGGCAGAGCTCGAACAATTCCAGCGTGACGCGGTAATTGTTGTCGAGCATGTAATGGCCGTTGCGCTCAGTCGTGTCGGAACACGCCCCTTGGTGAAAGACGGCCTCGATGTTGGGCAGATTACCTTGCCGCACCCGCAGACGGAAGTCGTCCTTATGCTGGTAGTCGGCAATGTTGCAGCCGACCAGGTTGCGGAATTTGTCGCCTTCCGTGAGGTCGTCGACCACCAGAATATTGGTATAGCCGCGGCTATTCAGGCCGCGCACCAGATTGCTGCCGATAAAACCGGCGCCGCCCGTTACGACGATCATGAGAGTTCTCCTGCTGTAACCACAGAGGTGCCTAGCTTGCCCACCACAATGCCCCCGGCACGATTGGCCCAGCCCACTGCAGATTCCCAGTCGAGACCGGCCGCGCGGGTAACGGCAAGCGTGGCCAGTACGGTATCACCCGCGCCCGACACATCGAAGACTTCCTGAGCCTGGGCGTCGATATGGTGACGCCCGGATTCCGTAAACAGCGTCATGCCCTGCTCAGAGCGAGTGATGAGTATGGCCTCGAGTTCCAGATGCTCACGCAAGCGCTGCGCCCGTAACTCGAGGTCGGATTCATCCTTCCATGCCCCCACTGCCTGCGCCATCTCCTGGCGGTTCGGCGTGATGATGGTGGCGCCCGTGTACCGCAGGTAATCATGCCCCTTGGGATCCACCAGCACAGGCACGCCATGGCTGCGGCAGAGCTGGATCACCTCTTGGACGCGCCCCAACGTACCCTTCGCATAATCCGACAGCACCACCACGTCATAATCCGGGATGGCCGGGCCGACATCATGCATCAGCAAATCCAGCCCACCGTCGTTCGGCAGTTCTTCGAAATCAACACGCAACAGCTGCTGCTGACGCCCCAGCACGCGCATCTTCAATGTAGTGTGCATCGTGGCATCCGCCACCAACCGGCAGCCGATGCGCTCTTCGTTGAGCAGTACTGCAATCTTCTCGCCGGCTTCGTCGTTGCCGACCAGGCCGATGAGTGTGGCATGGGCACCCAGCGCAACGATGTTGCGGGCAACGTTGGCGGCGCCACCCAAACGGTCCTCGCGCTTGGCCACGCGCACTACCGGAACGGGCGCTTCAGGCGAAATGCGATCAACTTCACCGAACCAGTAGCGATCTAGCATCACGTCGCCAACGACGAGTATGCGGGCGGCACGCGCCTTGTCTGCGGGAAAAGCCATTATCTCAGTTCTTCAAGGCGTCTGGGTTGGTAGGTTTCCCAGGAATTGCAGCCCGGGCACTGCCAGTAGAAGTGGCGCGCCTCGAAGCCGCAGACCTGGCAGGAATAACGGTCGAGGCGTTGCGTGTGGCGATGAATGATGGACCGCAGCAGGCTGAAGTCCGCACCTGCAGCAATCTCGAGCACAGCAGAGGGGCTCGGCGTGGCGTCGGCGGCGGACGCGTCCCCTTCATTGACGTCGGCGTAATCGAGCGGCCGCGTCCCGCCGGAAGCCAGTTCGGCTTCGAGCAGGCGATCCAGCCCCAACAGCGACGGCTGTGCGCGCAGCGCCTCGCGGGCGAATGCCCATGCCGGCCGGTGCCCGTGCTGGCTGCGAATCTCGCGGAAGACCACGTTGAAGACATCCAGCGAGGGATGCCGGGAATAATGGTCGCGAAGCAGCTCAAGGCCCTCCGTGGCCTGACCCAGCTTGCGATAGGCCTCAAGTATCTCGGCTGCCACCAGGCTCGCGTAGCCGGGGGCGATATCCAGCACGGAAGCAAGGTACTTGCGTTGGCCCTCGACATTGCCCTGCATGGCCGCCAATTTGGCGCGCAGCATGGCAATACGCACTTCAGACGCGGCACTGCCGTTTCCTTTGCGCAGCTCGCGTGCCGCATTATCGGCAGCGTCGAGTGCGGCTTCCGCAGCGTCGAATGCCGGGGGCTTCTCGCTCATGCTGCCCACGGCCATTTCGCAGTGATAGTGAACCAGCTGGGGGACGGGCTCGTCGACCAGCGCGCGCAAGCGCTTCACCGTGTCGATGGCTCGGGGCCAATCATGCTCGGCCTCGTAGATGCGAATGAGCGCGCGGACCGCCTGAAGAGCATAACCGGTGTCGAGCACACTTTCGAACGCCTGCTCGGCCCGGTCGAACATGCCGGCCTTCAGGAAGTCCTGCGCCAGCTCGTGCTGAGCGGCCTCGCGGTCAGCCTGCGGCAGGTCGGAACGGGAAAGCAGGCTCTGATGCACGCGAATGGCGCGTTCCATTTCGCCGCGGCGCCTGAAGAGGCTTCCCAGAGCGAAGTGCAGTTCGGTGGTTTCGGGGTCGAGCTTCGCCACCTCGACAAACGCGTCGATCGCGCGGTCGGGTTCCTCATTGAGAAGGAAGTTGAGCCCCTTGAAATAGGAGTTGGGCAACGAGCGGGTTTCGGACAGCATCTGCCGAAAGTCGACCCGGGCCGCGATCCACCCCAATGCGAACAATAGGGGGACAAAAATAAGCCACCATGGTTGGAAATCCACGTCGATCCTCTGTGTTGAACTACTTGCAGCTTACAGGGGTGCGAGCGGCGCCACGGTTTCCGGGGCGAGCGGCGCCTCCTGGGGCGTGGCGGGCTGGCGGTATTTTTCTTCCAGACGTGCCAGCTCGCGGCGCAGACGCGCGGCCTCACGACGGCGGCTGACGATGGCCGGTGCGGTAATCAGCAGGCCGAACAATGCGCCCAGAACGAAAGTGACCAGCATCACCACAATAAGCGGTACGCCGGAAATGACGTGGTCGGCGAAGAAGCCGACATCGACCGGTGCGGTGTTCTTCAGGGCGAACAACAAGACCACGACGAACACGATCAGTCGCAGGATCCAGACCAGATACCGCATATGAAACTCCAGGGGACACTGAACGGCTCAATTGTACGGGGAAAACCTGCCCCAAATGAGAAAGCTCCCGTTCCTGGCTCACCTGCTCGGTGTGTCCATTTCCGGGAGCTTTCAGTAGCCCTTTCGGGCGACTAAGCCGTCAGTAGCTGATGATGTGGCGATCCAGACTCGCGGGTCTGTCGTCAGTCGAGTCGATTTGGTCGCCGTCAGGATCGGAATCCTGTCGGCGGGTGGAATCGACCCGTTCGCGCAACTCCTTGCCGGCCTTGAAGTGCGGCACCTGCTTTCCAGGCACCATCACTTTCTCGCCGGATTTGGGGTTGCGGCCGACGCGCGGAGAACGGGTGGACAGCGAAAAGCTGCCAAAGCCCCGTATCTCGATGCGCTGCCCCGAGGACAAGGCCTGAGCCATGGCCTCGAGCACGGTTTTGACCGCGATGTCCGTATCGCGCACCGCCAGCTGCGGGTAGCGGCCGGCAAGTGTCGCGATCAACTCAGACTTGGTCACGCCATCAACCGTCGTCGCGAGCCTGATCCAGCTTGGCCTTCAGCAGCGCACCCAGGTTGGTGGTGCCGGAGGACGCGCTGGCTTCCGACATGCGCTGGATGGTGCTGGCGGTTTCCGCGGTCTCGCGGGCCTTGATCGAGAGCTGGATCGAACGCGACTTGCGGTCGACGTTCAGGATCATGGCTTCGATTTCCTGACCGGCGCTCAGCACAGCGGTAGCGTCTTCGACACGGCCCACGGCGATTTCCGATGCACGCAGGTAGCCTTCGACGTCGACCGACAGGGTCACAACGGCACCCTTGGCTTCGACCGACTTGACTACGCCCTGAACCACGGCGCCCTTGTCGTAGGTGGCAACGTAGTTGTTGAAGGGGTCGCCCTCAAGCTGCTTCACGCCCAGGGAGATACGCTCCTTGTCGGTGTCGATGGCCAGAACCACGGCGTCGATCTCGTCGCCCTTCTTGAAGTTGCGAAC
>JAJUGH010000013.1 GCA_029268265.1 Alcaligenaceae bacterium
GATCAAGTTGCAACGCCCGACACTGTTCAGGAAGAGCTCGTTGAAACTGTTGTCACTTGCGCCACAGGAAATCCATACGGCGTTTCAAACGCGGCGATTCCTCACTATCACAAGATGATTAAGAGCTTTTCTCCGAGTGAAGTTGAAATCATGTTGAGCCTTCCTGGAAAGAAGAACGTGCTCGCTGAGCGTCTCAAGGCGCACTCACGTTGCCGTAGCCGTTTCAAAGCTTTGGTTCAGCTAATAGACGCTTCCACCGTCCCAGCTAAGGCCGCCGCCGCCTACACGCATTGGAGCAGATAAATCGTCCATTAGCAGGATCGCCGTCGGCGAGACGGGGAAGCAGCTCGCATCCGGCGGTTAGTAGCTGCTTAGGCTCAATGAGCTTGATAAAACCTTATGATCGTCGGGTCGGGAGCGGACATCAGCCCTTGCTTCCGCTCTGCTTTCTTTGTGTTCGAATGGGCGAGAAGGCACGACCGACGATGGTCGAGCTAGCTCGCCGTCCCATGACAATGGTCACAGCTACAAGGCCCTTCGGCTCACATTCACACGCCTCTCATGTGGATCCTTGCCCACAGTGCCGTCTCCCATACAAACAGCACGAAGCGTAGCTAGCCTGTTGCCGCTATATACGGTTTCAAGCTCCATCTAATTTCCGCACAAGGCTTGACGACTGCCATTTTTTCGGTCAGACGGACACTTCACTGCCAAATTGCCGCACGGCGTGCAATGCCGCGGATGTGAGCACACGGCCAACGGCCGCGTCCCGGCCGCTGCGCTGCCAGAGCAGCATATTGCCATCATGCCGAGCGATATTGGCCAGTACCGCGGCAGAGACGTCTACATGAGGATGAATCTCTCCATTGCGCTTCCCCTCGGTGAACACGTCGGTCAGCAATTCTTCCATCACCTGGTAGTAATCCAGGATGGCCTGGCGCACCGGCGTATCGCTGTTCTGGAATTCAAGGCTCGTGAGCACAAGGATCACGAGGTCATCCGGGGCGGTAGCTGCCCACTGCGCTTGCAATTTGACGAACGCCTCGAGCTTGGGAATTGCGCCGCCCTCGAGTGCGCGGACCTCGCGTGCCGTGGAGATAATGGAGCGCTCACTGATTCGGCCGATCAGGTGCAGGAGCAGGCTTTCTTTGGTCTTGAAGTAGTAATAGACCGCTCCCTTGGTGAAACCGGCAACGTTGGCCACCTGTTCCAGGCTGGTGTTCGCATACCCCTTTTGCGCGAACAGCCGCAGGGCCGCTATTTCGATTTTTTCTACACTCGCCTCGCTGGCGCTCCGCTTGGCAACCATTGTCTTTATTTCCTATTGATGTCGTCGGTGGCTGGGGCTTCGGCCAGATCGCGTAAGGCGATACCGGCGGTCTTCCTGTCCCAGACATCCGGCGCAGAGGTGGCGTCCTTCAGCATGGCCCGTTGCAGCTTGCCGGTGGGCGTGCGCGGAAGCGATGTGACTTCACGCAAATAGCGAGGGACCATGAAATGAGGCAGCTCCTTCAGCAGAAAACGCAGCACCTGTACCGGGTCAAACGGCTGACCGGGCTTCATCACGAGACATAGAAGGATGTCATCGTCGCCTTCAAACCCGGAGGATACCCCCACTGCGGCGGCTTCGGCCACACCGGGATAGGCCAGTGCTGCAGCCTCGATGTCGCCGGCGGAAATGTTTTCCGCCCGGCGGCGTATGCGCTCCTTGGCCCGGTCCACGAAATAAACATAGCCGTCCGCGTCGACATAGCCGCAGTCGCCCGTGTGAAACCACAGGTTGCGCCAGGCTTCGAGGGTGCGCTCGGGCATGCCCTGGTAGCCCTGCATCATGGTCCAGGGTTTTTTGGGGCGCAGCACGAACTCGCCGACCTGGCCTGCCGGCAGCGGCATATCGGTCACCGGGTCCACCACCGCAAATTCATACCAGTCAGTATCCACGCGGCCACAGCTGCCGACCTTCAAAGGCTCAGTAGCATCCGCCCAGCACGCCACGCCGACCTCCGTCATGCCCCAGACTTCCATGCCCTTTACACCGAAGCGCTCCTCAAAGGCCGCGGCGATGCGCTTCGGGAAGGGCGCGGTGCGGATCAGGCGCAGACGGTGATCTTTATCGGCCGGTGAAGGCGGCTGCGCAAACACCATTTCAAGCATGGGCCCGTGCGCCGCGGTGACGGTGGCCCCATATTCGCGAATGCGATTCAGCCAGTCCGAAGCGGCAAAGCCCACGTCGAGCACGATGCGGCCGCCCACCGACATGGTCGCCAGCACGGACATGAACTTGCCGGCCATGTGATACATCGGATAGAACGAAAAAAAGGTGTCTCCGCCGTGGAGGCCGGTCTTGGCAGCGGACAACTTGGCCAGCAGTGCCACCTGGCCATGAGGCATCATGACGCCCTTGGCTGGCCCGCTGGTGCCCGATGTGTAGATAACGGACGCGATATCCCACGGCATCGCAATGTGGGCGTTGACGCAGTCAGTCGTCGCCGGCTCAAGGTCGCAGTACTTCTTCACCTGCAGGTGGCCGGCCAAAGGCGTTACATCGGCCGGATCATCGTCCATCAGGATGACCGTGCGAAGCGCCGTGAGTCGTTCCGCAGAATTCAGTACGACTGGCAGGTAGTCGGAGGTGGTCACCAGGAGTTGCGCGCCGCTAAGGTTGGCGGCATGTTCGAAACTCTGCCCCTTATAGCCGGTATTGATGCTGACATCGACGGCATTGAGGAGATTGGCGGCGAGCCAGGCGTGAACCGCCAGCTGCGTGTTGGGCAGCATGACCAGCACGCGCTGTTCAGCGCGGACGCCTTGTGCAGAGAGACACCGCGCCAGGTGCGCAGCACTTTCCCATGTTTCTTCGTAGGTCTGGGCCGCGCCACCGACGGCTTGCAGGAACGGGCGCGGGCCATAGTGTCTGACGGCTTCCCGAAACAACCCGGGCACTGTCCAGCCTGCGTCAAGCGTGCCGTGCACGCCTACAGGCTTCTCGAGAACCGTTGACCCATCCTGCTCCGCCATGACGTCCATACCTCAGCACCGGGAAACCACCGGCCGCCTGTGCGGCCAGTTTATTGACCAAGAATCTCGTCCCGATGGCTGCCAAGTGCCGGCGGACCACGGCGTACCGTGGCGGGCGTCCGCGAGAGACGCAGCGGGTTTGCCACCAGCCGCATATCATCCTGCCCTTCTACGGGAACGTCAGTTATTAAACCATTTTCCCGTGTCTGCGGATGCGCCAGCGCCTCTTCGAAAGACAGGATCGGTGCGGCCAGAACGCCCTGCCCCTGCAGCTTGTCCACGCACTGCTGAACAGTCAGCACGGCGAAGTGTGGGGCCAGGTGCGCGGCGATGGCTTCCTTGTTGCGCGCCTGCGCGTGCTTGTCGCTCCATTCGGGCCGCAACGAAAGATCTTCAAGCCCCAGCCCCTTACAGATAAGTTGCAAGGGGTTGTCGCGGAAGAACCCGATGACGCTCAGCCAGCCATCGCTGGCGTGCGCCGTGAAGTTCAGCGCACGTTCGTACCAATGGGTTTCGTAGTCGTAATTCAGCTGAGTCGAGGCCTCAAGGGTTTGCATGGAGATCAGGGCGCTGAAGAGCGACACGTTCACCTGTTGGCCGCGTCCCGAGCGGGTCCGTTCGAGTAGCGCCAACAGGATGCCTTGAGCCAGGAGCACACCAGAGGTGTAGTCGGCAATCGGCACATTGATGAAGGTGGGTTGTTCACCTGACGCAGTCGTCTTCCAGCTGAGCCCGCTCATCGACTGGATCAGGAAGTCCTGCCCCGCCATTCCGGACAACGGCCCCGTCTCACCAAAGCCGCTGGCGGCCGCGTAAACGAGACGCGGATTGATCTTCTCCAGGACGTCATATCCGAAACCCAGCCTTTCCAGCACGCCGGGCCGATAGTTGTGCATGAGCACGTCGGCTTCGCCGGCCAGCTTCAGGAAGAATTCGCGATCGTGATCGTCCTTCAGATTCAGGCAGATCGACCGCTTGTTGCGGTTTACGGCGGCAAAGTATCCGCCCATCTTTCCCTGCGCGTTGGCGACCGTGTCGCTATGGCGTAAGGAGTCACCCTTTCCCGGTTTCTCGATCTTGATCACATCGGCGCCGAAGTCGCCCAGTATCTGGCCCGCCAACGGCCCCTGGAATACCTCACACAGCTCCAGCACCTTCACCCCATCCAATACCGCTGACATAGTGCGCTCCGCTCAACCTCGATAGACTTCTTTGGCGATCATCAGTCGCTGGATCTGGTTGGTCCCTTCCCAGATCTGAGTGATCTTTGCGTCGCGCAGCATACGCTCCACCGCATAGTCCTTCAGATAGCCATATCCACCATGCAACTGGACGGCGTCCGTCGCCACGCTCATCGCGGCATCGGTGCAGAGCACCTTCGCCATGGACGCATACTTCTTTGCACGGGGATCGTCGTTCATCACCAGGGTCGCTGCGTGCATCAACATGGCGCGGCCAGCTTCAACCTTCATGGCCATGTCCGCCACCATGCCCTTGATCATTTGGAAATCGGCAACGGGGCGCCCGAACTGCTGCCTCTCTTGCGTATAGGCCAGCGCCTCATCGAGCGCCCCCTGGGCGACACCCAACCCGTGGGCGGCGTATTTGAGGCGAGAGCCCAGCAAGCCCGCCCGTATGTATTCGCCCCCTTGTCCCGGCTCGCCAATGACACGATCCAGGGGAATCAGGCAATCTTCCAGAATGACGTCTGAGGTTGGGCTGCCGCGCAGCCCCATCTTGCGTTCCGGCGCCCCGAACGACACACCGGCGTCGTCCTTGCTCACCAGGAAGATGCCGAATTTGTCGGCCTCTGTACGCGCGAAGATCAAATACCAGTCGGCCCAACCGCCGTTGGTGATGAAGCGCTTGGTGCCGTTGAGCAGCCACCCATCGGCGGTCTTCTTGGCCGACGTGACGACCCCCATGAGGTCTGAGCCACCCTTGGGTTCGGTCAGCCCCCATGCCGAACGGTGCTCACCGCGCACGACGGGCGGAATGATCATGCGCTTCTGTTCCTCGGAGCCGAAGCGCTGCACCAACATCATGATCCAGCAGGTGGACACGGTCGTGGCCGTAGAGGCACATACGCGCGCCAACTCTTCGACCGTGATGATCTGGGTGAGTACGTCGCCTTCCTGGCCGCCAAACTCTTCCGAGAAGGGCAAGCCGGGAAGACCCAGCTCGAGACTCGCCTCGTAGGCTTCGAACGGCGGGCGTCCTTCCTCATCGACCTTGGCGGCGTGGGGCGCGACCTTCTCTTTCGCGAAGCGGCGGACCTGATCGCGAAAGGCGTCATACATTTCATCGTAGTGGGTGATCTTCACGCTTGTCTCCTGCATGGGGGCGCGATGGCGTTCATTGGGGGAAGGTCAGCTTGGGAGGCCAGGTTCGCGATGGAATTCTGTTGCGTTCGGAATCCGGGCTTGCCAGTGCTATCTGCTCTGGGGTGAGACCGGCTTTGGCCAGAATTTCATCGGAGCGGTCCGCCGTATCGGTAGGGGGAGGCGCGAACGGCGCGTCGCCGAAACGGGGTATGACCGGAACACTGTCGGGCGAGGCGTCGGCATGGCGCTGGGCGATGTGCGGGTGCGACCAGACCTCTTCCGGAGAAAGCACGGGCATGACGCAGGCGTCCTTGCCCTCGAACAGGGCAGTCCACTCATCTCTCGTCTTGCGGGCGAACTGCTCTTCAAAGGCGGCGCGGATGGCGGGCCACTCGCCCATGTCCATATGGTCCGGCACATCCGTATCCATCATTGTCGTCCAGAGATTCTTGAAGAACTGGGTCTCTAGAGCCCCCACCGAAAGATACTTCCCGTCAGCACAGCGATAGCAACGGTAATAGGGCGCGCCGCCGGCCAGCAGGCCGTCACCGCGGCTTGGGAGGATCGGGGTGTCCCAGACGGGCCAATGCATGGCCATCAGAGATAGACAGCCGTCGATCATGGCGGCATCAATATATTGGCCCTCGCCTGTGCGACTGCGGTCGAACAGTGCCGTCACGATTCCCAGCGCCGCAATGAAGCTGCCGGCAGCGAAGTCCGCCAGCAGGTTCAGCGGAGCGGAAGGCGGACCATCCTGTGGGCCAATGGCTCCCAGCACACCGGTAAGCGCGAGATAACTGATGTCATGACCGGCCTCTTGGGCCAGTTCACCTTCCTGACCATAGCCGGTCAACGAACAATAGATGAGGCTCGGATTGATTTCCTTGAGTGTGTCGTAGCCGGCGCCCAGCCGCGCCGAGACGCCGGGCCGGAAGCTCTCCACGAACACATCGGCCGTACGGCATAGCTCCTGCAAGGCGTGGCGCCCTTCGGGCGCCTTCAGATCCAGCTTTATGAAATGTTTGCCGCGCGAGAAGGTGGCAATAGGATTGCCGGCGCGGCCGCCTCCCACCACAATGACTTCAGCTCCCAGGTCGGCCAGCAGCATCGTGCAATACGGGCCGGGCGCGAGCCGCGACATGTCGATAATTCGGATGCCCTCCAGGGGCTTGCGCGTGCCGCGGCGGCTTTTATTGCTTTCGGACATCATCCCACTCCTGCTCAAAGGTCGAGATCAAGCTCGAGGTCGGTTAGCTGCTCGCGCAACACATACGCCGCCAGCAGGAAGAACCCCTGCCCGAACAGCGTCCAGTCGAACGGCACACCGGGGCCGCCCGGAACCATGGCCACACCGGGAACCTTGCCCGAGGCCTCAACCCCACCGGCCACGACCTTGAACGCACGGATGGCTTTTTCGCGCAGTTCAGCCTGCGACATACCCTTCAGGTCGATACCCAGCTGCACGGCTTCTTCCGCGCTGTAGGCATACATGAGCGTGGACGACGCCTCGAGGTTCGACAGCGGGTCATCCAGCACATGAAAGAAGTAGCCGGAGGCATCCTGCCAGGACGACATGGCTTCAAGGACCTCGGCGTAGACCTCACGCACATAGCCGGCTTCGCTGTGATCCGGAGCGATGCGCAGCAATTCAGCGCAGCAGGCCAGTAGCCAGCCATTCCCCCGCGCCCAGAAGGTCGACTGCGGGAAATGGTTGGGCTTCTCGCACCAGGCATGTCGCGCGAGCTTGGCTTCAGGATCGACAAGCCGGCGAACGTGGATCCGGAACTGCTTGAAAGCTTCGTCGATGGCGGCATGCTCATCAGCCAACTTGCCGTACTTCGCCATGAACGGGCACATCAGGTAAGTGAAGTCCACCCACAACTCGGGGCCTTCCCCGCGCGACCAGATGCCGCCTTCCGACGTACGTGGTGCTTCACATAAGGCGCGGTATTGCCGCGCCGCGCTCTCCAGATAGCGCTCGTCGCCATTGCGGGCATACAGATCCAGCATCGGGGCGCCCACGGCGGCAGTTTCGCTGGCCAGCGGAGTGAACGAACGTATGTGTCCGCCACTGGACGTATGCCAGTCGCCATAACTCAGATTGCCGTCGGACTTTTGCGTGGCCATCGCACGGTCAATCCATTTGCGGACAGTGGGCCGAAATTCCTCCATATCCCACGCCATCAGACCGGTGAGCGCCGGCGCTTTTTGCCAGCAATCACGCTCGTTGGGATTGGCGCGGATATACGCACTCACCCGCTGCACCACTGTCTCCAGATTCATCTTGACTTCTCCGTTTCGCATACCTACTATGTGGCTGGTATGTTATGTAGAGAGTGGTCGCTTGTCAAGACAAAGGAAGGACAAAAGCAATGAATGGTTCAGAAGCAATGGTGCATACCTTGCTCAACAACGACGTATCGGTATGCTTCGCCAACCCCGGCACATCGGAGATGCACTTTGTCTCCGCGCTCGATCGCGTGCCTGAAATGCGCTGCGTTTTGGGCCTTTTCGAAGGCGTCGTGACGGGGGCCGCAGACGGCTACTACCGCATGGCCCGTAAACCGGCGGCCACCCTGCTGCATTTGGGCCCCGGCTTTGGAAACGGCTTTGCCAACCTGCACAACGCCAAACGAGCCCGTTCGGGCATCGTCAACATCATTGGGCAGCACGCGCACGATCACATTGCGAACGATGCGCCGCTCACATCGGATATCGAAGGTGTCGCACGGCCCGTTTCACATTGGGTGCGTACGTCCGCGTCCTCGGTTACCGCTCCCCATGACACGGCGCAGGCCGTGCAAGTCGCGTCGAGCCCTTCAGGGCGCATTGCATCATTGATCCTTCCGGCCGACGCGGCATGGGGCGACAGCCCAGCCGGTGGTGTGGGCAAACTGCCCGTCCGCGCAGCTCCGAGCCCTTCCGCATCCGTGGTCGAAACCATCGCAAGACTGATCCGTTCGGGCCAGTACGAGCCTTCGTCCATCGCTCTGCTGCTGGGCAACCGCGCCATGCGAGGCGCCGCACCGCGACTTGCCGGACAGATTGCGGCACGCACAGGGTGCAGGCTGCTCGCAGAGAACAAGAATGCACGGACCGAACGCGGACTGGGCCGCGTGAACATTCCGCAGATCCCCTACCCCATCAATGGCGCGATCGAGACGCTTAAAGACATTCGCCTATTGATTCTGGTGGATGCCCGCAAGCCGGTCGCCTTCTTCGCCTATCCCGACATGCCCCGCTTCCTCGTGCACGACGACTGCCATGTGGAAACGCTCGTGAACGAGTTCGAAGACGTGGACGCCGCCATGGCGGACCTGAATGATGCGGTGGGCGGTCGCCCGGACCAAATCGCCTACGTCGGAGAAGGCACCCCGCCGGCCTGGAGCGACGGCACGCCAAACTCACTGGAGCTGGGTCGTGCGCTGGCCGGCTTGCTGCCCGAGAACGCCATTGTTGTCGATGAAGCGATCACGACCGGCCGCCAACTGCTGTTGTCGACACCGAGTGCCCAGCCTCACGACTGGCTGGAGATCACTGGTGGCTCCATTGGCTACGGCCTTCCTTGCGCCGTCGGGGCGGCGATCGCCTGCCCCGATCGAAAGGTGGTGGCGATCATCGGCGACGGCAGCGCCATGTACACGGTTCAGTCGCTGTGGACCATGGCTCGCGAGGGGCTGGATGTCACGGTGATCATCTGCGCCAACAGCAAGTACCAGATACTGCGCGGCGAACTCGAGGCCATGGGCGGCCCGCCCCCCGCCACGAACGCCGAGCGCATGCTGAACATTGGCTCACCGGTACTGGATTGGGTGCAGCTCGCTCAGGGCCAGGGTATGCGTGCCACGCGCGTCACCACCATGGACGCCTTTGCGAAGGCACTCCAACGCGGCGTCGGAGAGGCCGGACCCAACCTGATCGAAGTCATGCTGTAAACCGCAAGGCCTGCGCCAGTAGGTAAACATAACGGAAGGAGACATAGATGGGAAAACAGGCATTTATGGGTTGGTCCACCAAGGTTCTCACGGCAACAGCGCTCGGCTGGGCGTCACTGATTTCAGCTGCCGCGCACGCCGAGTACCCGGATAAGCCCATCGTGATGGTGGTGCCATTTGCGCCTGGGGGCTCCACGGATCAGATCGGGCGGATGGTTGCGCAACATCTTTCGACCGACCTGGGCGTGCCGGTTGTAGTGGAAAACAAGGTGGGGGCGAATGGGACCGTGGGCAACGGATATGTCGCGCGGGCGAAGCCGGACGGATACACCCTGCTGATTGGCGGGACCGATATCGCAGCAAGCCAGTTCCTTTACAAAGACCTGCCCTACGACGCCGAGCAGGCTTTCACGCCGATTGGAATCATTGCCGAATTCCCATTCATGATGCTCGTGGACAAGGACAAGCCCATCACTACCGTGGCGGAGTTCATTGAGTACGCGAAGTCGCAACCAAAGGGTATTAATTTTTCGTCCGCCGGAGTGGGAAACTCCACTCACCTGGCCGGCGAAACTTTCAAGAGGGCAGCCAATCTTGAAGGCATGGTGCACGTTCCCTATAACGGCAGCTCCCCCGCCTTGACGGCCGTCATTAGTGGCCAGGTGGAAACGGTGTTCGACACCGCCATCACGGCTGCCCCGCTGGTGACTGGCGGCGAAGCGAGGGCGCTGGGTGTCGTGGCACAACAGCGGCTGCCCCTGTTCCCCGACGTGCCAACCATGTCGGAACTCGGCTACGACGCGTTCGACCAACTGGCCCCATGGTCATGGAAAGGGTTGTTTGCGCCCAGCGGCACCCCACAGGAGATCCTGGACAAACTGCAGCACTCGCTTGCGGGCCTGCTGCAAGACCCTGAATTCAGACAGCGCATCGAGGCCAACGCCTCACTTGTCGTGGCACCACAATCGACTGCCCATGCCGAACAGTTTCTTGCCGATCAACGCAAGGGTTGGGGCAAGCTGATAAGCGAAGCGGACGTCACCCCCATGTAACAAGCGTACCGGCATACCCAGAAGCGGACATTCGAAGCCGCTCTGGGTTTACTCACACAAGGGTATTCACCCAAAGGAGTTCAAGATGAGACAAGTATTCCGGCTAGGCCCATTCTTCAAATCGCTGTCAGCCATGGCGCTCGCATGTTGCGTCACCGCTCCAGGGTTGGCCCATGCTACTGATTACCCCACTCGCCCCGTGCGGCTGGTGGTGGCCTACCCGCCTGGGGGCACAACCGACACTCAGGCTCGCATTCTGGCGCAGAAGCTGGGGGAGCGATGGGGGCAGCAGGTCATCGTTGATAACCGGCCCGGCGGCAATACCGTCATTGCCACCTTGCAGGCCACCAACGCCGAACCGGACGGCTATACCCTTCTCATGACGGCCATGCCGGTCGCTCTGAATCCGCTGGTCATGGATTCTCTACCGTACGACGCCGAGAAAGATCTCGCGCCGGTAAGTCTGCTCACCACCGTCCCCGGTGTCTTCATCACCCACCCTGGCATGGGCGTAAAAACCGTCCAGGAATTCATCGAAAAGTACAAAGGCAGTGATGAGGAGCCCCTGCCCTTCGGCTCGGCGGGAACACTGACGTTCACGCATCTGGGCGGCGAACTGTTCGCCAGCGAATCCGGCATGCGGTTCGAGCACATTCCGTACAAGGGAAGTTCGTCCGCTCACCAGGACCTGATCGCGGGGCGCATCAAGGTCATGTTCGACAACGGGGCACTGCAGCATATTCAGTCTGGCCGGGTGGTGCCCCTGGGCGTTACTTCCGACAAACGCCTGCCCTGGCTGCCGGATGTACCCACCATTGCAGAGCAAGGCTTTCCGGGCTTTCAGGCAGCGGCCTGGTTCGGCATCTTCACGACAGCCGGCACACCCGAAGACATCATTCAGAAGGTGTCCGAAGACATCACCTGGGCGATCAATTCACCGGAAGTGGTCGAGAAGCTCACTGTCTCGGGCGTGTTCCCCGAAGGCGGCACCCCAGAACGCTTCAAGGCTTTCCTGGCCGACGAAAAGGAGCGTTGGGGCAGGATCATCAAAGAACGCAACATCCGTATCGAGTGAGAGAGCGCGCCGGGTAAACCGGCGCACCTTTCTAATCATCCCTTCAGCATTTCTCGCGCAATGATCAATTTCTGGACCTCCGTGGCGCCTTCGTAGATTCGAAGCGCCCGGATATCGCGGTACAGGCGCTCGACGGGCGAATTGCTCACGACGCCCTGGCCACCGAACATCTGCAGCGCACGGTCAATAACCCACTGCGCCGATTCCGTCGACACCATCTTCGCCATGGCGGTTTCCGCAGTGGAAGGCCGGCCGCCTACGTCGCGTACCCATGCCGCGCGATAGGTGAGCAGCGCGCTCTGGTCAATCTCCGCGGCCATGTCACCGAATGCCGCCTGAGTGAGCTGGAAGTCTGCCAACGTTTGCCCAAACATCTGACGGCCTCTTGCGTGCGTGATGCTTTCAGCCAATGCCCGACGCGCAAAACCCAGGGCCGCCGCGGCGACTGAGCATCGGAAGACATCGAGCGTGCGCATGGCCAGTTTGAATCCCTGGTTCAGCTCGCCCAGCATGTTGGCAGCCGGTACGCGGCAATTTTCGAAGCGCAACATGGCCAGAGGGTGGGGCGACATGACGTCGATTCGGTGGTCGATCTCAAGGCCGGGCGTGTCCGCGTCAACCACGAAGGCGGTAATGCCTCGCGAACCTGCGTTCTCGTCGGTGCGCACGAATACGCAGTAGAAGTCGGCCAGATCTCCGTTGGAAATCCAGGTCTTGTAGCCGTCCAGGACGAAATCGTCGCCATCGCGCCTGGCGGCGCACTTGAGCGCTGCCACATCCGAACCCGCCTCGGGCTCGGACAGCGCGAATGCGGCGATACGCTCGCCGGAGGCCACGGACGGCAGGTAACGTTGCTGGATGGCTTCGTTCCCCCCTAGTGAAATGGCACCTGACCCGAGGCCCTGCATGGCAAATGCGAGATCAGCCAGTGTGTGGAAACGACTCAACGTTTCACGGACCAGACAGAGCGAACGCGAATCGAGTACCGGAAACTTCCCCCCCAAGCGGCCGTCACTGCCCGACGGGACGACGTATCGCAGCCAACCATTGCGCCCGAGAAGGCGCACCAGTTCGCGACTGGCGGCATAGACGTCAGTGTCGTCGAGCGACGATAGGTCATGCTCACGACACCATTCGTCCAGGCGCTGTGCCAGTTTCCGATGCGTATCGTCAAAGAAGGGCCATTCCAGATGATTCAATTCGCGTGTCATTCCGGGTCCGTGGTTGGTCAATGAGTGTCGAGGTTCTTGATGACGGGTGCCCATTCATCAATAGTGTTCTGGATGTACTGGGTGAAGGCCGCGGCGTCCTTGTAGTCGGTCTTCAGGCCGAACTGGTCGGTGCACCGGCGGAATTCGTCCGTATCGATGGCCTTCTTGAAAGCGCCGTCGATCTTCGCGACCACCTGCGGGTCCATGCCCTTCGGGCCGACCAACCCCAGAATGCTGGGCGCCACGAGCTTGTAGCCCTCCTCTACCAGCGTCGGCGCATCTTCGAAGCCTTCCATGCGGGATTCGGTGAAGACGTTCAACAGGCGTAACCGGCCATCACGCACGAACGGCACCCATTCAGCCGTCTGGGCCATGACTTCGACGTCGCCACGCACCAAGGCGGTGGAGGCTTCAATACCGCTCTTGTAGGGTGCGTGCGTCCATTGCGCACCGACCTCTTCACCGAGGCGCACCATGGTGAGGTGCTGCGGGGTACCCACGCCGGCCGTACTGAAGGCAATACCGTTCGGCTCTTCCTTCGCTTTCTTGATGACGTCATCAAGCGACTTCATCGGCGAATCTGCGCGTACCAGCAGGCCGACCTGGTACTGAGCAACCATCGCGATGGGCGTCAAATCCTTCATGACGTCATAGTCGATCGACGGCACCAGGAACTGATTCAGCACCGCGCCCGTCGACAAAGCCGCGATGTTGTAGCCATCAGGCTTCTGGCGAGCGATGTAGCCGATCGACAGCGAAGAGCCCGCCCCCGGCCGGTTCTCGATCACGATGGATTGCCCAAGCTCCTTGCTGGCCGTCAGAGCGAGCGCTCGAAAACACATGTCGGTGCCACCACCGGCGCCATAGCCGACCACCAGCTGGATGGGGCGAGAGGGGAAATCTTGTGCAGCTGCAGCGGGCGCGACCGCCATAACGAGGCCCGTCGCGGCAATGGCCATGGTCAGCTTACGCAGGGGAACGATTCGAGTGAACTTCATGGGTTTGTCTCCATTCCACGGGGTGGTTTAGTTGTTGTCCCACAAGCATAATAGCTCAATGTCATAACGTCTAGCTTTATAGACTATTGAGCCGATAAACGTGTATTCTTACTTCTCCTGCGATTCTGACCGAGACGCTATACGTGATGGATATTTCCCCCAAAGTACTGGTCACCGGCGCTAGCCGCGGTATCGGCCGCAGCATTTGCGAGCGCCTTGTCGAAGACGGCTATTTCGTGATCGGAATCGCCCGCAACCGGCCCGACGATTGGCCGGCCGCCCTACCCTTTCATACGGTGGATCTCACCGAGCGTGATGCCGTACGCCGAACGCTGGCGGCCATCGCAGCCGAGGGACCCATCTACGGCCTGGTGAACAACGTGGGATTCGTGCCCACCGGGCGCCTCGAAGATGTAGACGTCGCAGATTTGCAGAAAGCCGTCATGCTGAATCTCGAGGTCAATATCCTGTGTGCGCAGGCGTTACTGCCCGGCATGCGGGAATTGGGGCGCGGCCGTATCGTGAATATCGGATCGCGTGCCGCGCTGGGCAAGCGCGAACGCACCCTTTACAGCACGACCAAGGCGGGCATCAACGGCATGACGCGTACCTGGGCGCTGGAGCTGGCGCCAGACGGCATCACGGTTAACGCGGTATCGCCTGGCCCAATCGCCACGGAGTTTTTTCAAGCGGCAAACGATGCTCAAAGTGAGGCCACTCGCAAACTGCTGGAAGGCATACCGGTGGGCCGGATCGGCCAGCCGCAAGATGTCGCGCATGCCGTGGCGTATTTCATGGACCCGCGCAGCGGCTTCGTGACGGGCCAGACACATTACGTCTGCGGCGGGATCACAATCGGCGCCGCGTGAACATCAAGCACCGAACGAACACGCAGGCAGCCATGTACGCGGCGGCCTGCGCAGCACTCACCTGGAAGTTTCGGAAACAAAATGGAGACAAGCATGAAACGCTGGACCAACCGCCCAGAGGGCTCAAACTGGGGCGACTTCGGGCCCGACGATCAACTGGGACGGGTCAATCTTCTCACCCAGGAGCAAGTGCTGAAAGGGGTGCAGGAAGTGCGCGAAGGTCGCGTGTTCTGCCTGTCGCTGCCGCTCGATTTGCCCGGCGGCATGGTGTTGAATCCGCGCCGCAAGCCACCGCAATTGGCCGCAACCGAGCGCGACGGCGTGCCCTACATGAACTTCCCCATGGAAAACCTCGACAGCGCCTCGATCGATGTGCTGAGCGACGACCAGGTCACCCTGTCCCTGCAGTACTCCACCCAATGGGACGCGCTGGCCCACATCGGCGCGCAATTCGACGCCGATGGCAACGGCGAGACACGCAAGGTCTACTACAACGGGTACGCCGCGGGCACCGATGTACTGGATGCCGGTCATGATCATGAGGAAGGCGAAGGCTGCAATCATGGCGGCGGATTCGGCGCCAAAAAACTGGGCATCGAGAATTTTGCAGTGAAGGGAATGCAGGGCCGCGGCGTCCTGGTGGACTTCGTCCGCCACTATGGCCATGGGCGCACCCTGATTGGCTACAAAGAACTGTCGGCCGTGCTGGAAGCCGACAACGTCCAGGTGGAAAAGGGCGACATGCTGGTGCTGCGTACCGGCTTTGCGGAAACGGTCATGGACATGGCCGGCCAACCGGACCCCGACGCCCTGCACAATGCCGGTGCGGTGCTGGACGGCGCCGATTCACAGCTGCTTGACTGGATCACCAACAGCGGGATTGCGGCCATTTGCGCAGACAACTACGCCGTCGAAGCCTATCCGGCTCGCAATGAAGGAGCGAAGCGTTCGCTCCTGCCACTGCACCATCACTGCCTGTTCAAGCTGGGACTCCCACTGGCGGAACTCTGGTATTTGCGTGACCTCGCGGAATGGCTGGAAGCCAACGGCCGCAACCGCTTCCTGCTGACCGCGCCGCCGCTGCGCCTGCCAGGCGCCGTCGGCTCGCCCGTCACCCCCATTGCCACCGTTTGAGCGGATTCGCACCATGAACTTCACTTCGCTTCTGGAACGGCACGCCGGCCAACGACCGGACGCCGTCGCCTTCTACGACATTGACCAACCGGTGACATTTGCCGAACTGCTTGGCGAATCGCAACGTATCGCCGGGCTCCTTCATAGCCGGGGCGCGCGGGCGGGCGACCGACTGGCACTATGGCTGCCCAACTGCACCGCCTGGCTGGCCACCTTCATGGCCTGTGCACGACTGGGCATCACGGTGGTGTCGATGAACACGCGGTTCCGTAGCCGCGAAGTGGGCGACCTGATCTCTCGCGGCAAGTGCCAATGGCTGGTGATCTGGCCCACCTTCAAGGGCTTGCCTTTCCAGCAGATTCTAGATGACGTGGAACCCGAGCTGCTTCAGGGTCTGAGGGGCGTCATGGTGGTGGAAGACGGACACGCCCGGGGCGAGCGCAGCGGTGCAATCCCCGCCAGCGTAAAGGGTGAACCCCCCGCCTTGCCGGAGACAATGCGTGAACTGATACCTGGGGTGCCCGCGTTCAGCCATGGCGCGGCCGCGCATGCCGATGCGTTGATGCAGGTACCGATGCCTGGTGGTGACGCGTATGCGCTGGTCTATACGACTTCCGGAACCACGTCGCAGTCGAAGCTGGTGGTGCACGACCAGCAGACGCTCATTCGACATGGGGAATGGGTCTGCCGCTACTTCGACATTGGTCCCGACGATGCCGTACTGCTTGGCGCCCCGCTGTGCGGCGCCTTTGGCTTCTCTACCGCATTGGGCGGCCTGGCCGCCGGCGCGCCGCTGGTCTCTTCTCCGATCCTCAATCCGGCGGAATGCGCGAAGCAGATCCGGCAGTTCAAGGTGACGCACACCTTTGCCAACAACGAACTGCTGTCCCTGGTGCTGGACGCTGCCGGGGAAGAAGAAAGGCCCTTCCCCTCCCTACGCGTGGCAGGCTTTGCCAGCTTTGCACCATCTCTGGACGATCTGCCCCAGCGCGCTGAACGCGCAGGCATCACGCTGGTCGGCCTGTATGGCTCCAGTGAATTGCAGGCACTGACAGCGGGCCAGTCACCAACGGCCCCGCTCGAAGAGCGCCAACTTGCCGGTGGACGGCTGACCTCTCCGGATGCACGTGTGCGGGCGCGCGATGTCGAAACGGGAGAGATTCTGCCGCACGGCGAAATCGGCGAGATCGAGATTTGTACGCCCAGCCTGATGAAGGGTTACCTGGACAATCCTGAAGCCACGGAAAAAGCCATCGACGCCGAGGGTTATTTCCGTACGGGCGACTTGGGCCATACCACCGATGATCGGGGATTTGTATTTCATGCCCGGCGTGGCGACTTCCTGCGTTTAGGTGGCTTCCTGGTCAACCCGCTGGAAATTGAGAACTTCATGGAGACGCTGCCCGGCGTGGCGAACTGCCAGGTGGTGGGCGTGGCTCACGGCGGCAAGACCGTACCTGTGGCCTTCGTCATCCCGGAGCCCGGGCATACGCCTGTTGAAGCCGAACTGATCGCGCAGTGCAAATCCCAGCTTGCCGGTTTCAAGGTGCCTGTGCGGGTAGGCGTGGTCGAAGCCTTCCCCGTTGTGGAAAGCGCCAACTCGAATAAAATCCAGCGCGGCAAGCTGCAGGAAATGGCCCGTGAATTATTGGGTGCCACCTGATGTACCCTGAACCGAATGCTCACTGATACCCCCGAGGTCAATCCCAGCCAGGCGGCGATGAGCCGCAGTCGGCAGCCGCTTTATCTCCAGCTGGCTGCCGAATTCCGGCGCTGCCTGGACTCGGGGGCGTGGCCGATGGGTGAACGGATTCCCACCCTTGAAGCGCTTATGCAGACCTACCAGGTCTCTCGTATGACGCTGCGCAATGCCCTGGGCGTTCTTGAGTCTGAAGGCCTGATCTCTCGCAGCCGGGGCAAAGGCAGCTTCGCCATGAAGCGCAGCACGACGGCTCACTCCTTGTCACTGCCGACCACCTGGGAAGAAACGGTCGCCCTGAGCGACGTGCTGGGCACCCACCGCTACGTGGAGCTGGAAGGCGCCGTCAAACAGTTGCCGCCCCTGCCCATGGCGTGCAGCGCCACGCCGGCGGCTTCCTATCAATACCTGTGCAGGCTTCATAGCAGCGAAGGCATCCCCTATTGCTACAGTGAGGTCTACCTGGACGAAACGCTGTTCCGCAAGCATCGCAAGGCGTTTCTGGCCCAAGCCGCTGCGTCGGTGATCGCCCGGATCCCCGGTCTGGAGATCACAGAATCCCGCCAGCGACTCACCATTATCAATGCCGGTTTCCAGTCGGCCAATGCCCTACATCTCCAGACCGGCGAAAGTGTGGCTGAGGTGACCCGCTACGCCTGTGCGGACGGGACCATCATCTATTACGCCAGGCTCGAGTTCCCCACCAAGTTCGTACAAATGGAGCTGGACTTGCTCGGTCGGCGGCCCTCGCCATGAACACCGATTACCTCGAAAGCTTTACCCGCGTGGTCGAATGCAATTCGCTGGCCGAAGCGGCCCGGCGGCTGCGCATCACGCCGGGCGCGGTCGCGGCGCGCATTCGTATCCTGGAAGAGGAGCTGGGGGTGGCGCTGATCCAGCGGTCCGGCGCCACGGTGAAGCCCACGGAAGCCGGTTTGCGTATCTATGACCGCGCCCTGGACCTTCTGCAGAATGAGCGTGATCTGAAGGCGGTGGCGGCCACGGGATCGATTGAGGGCGAAATCCAGTTGGGCGCGTTTCCCTCAGGTCTGACCACGCACTTGCCCGCCCTGCTGGAACCCTTTTGCAGCCGCCACCCGGAGATCTCGGTACAGGTTCAGTATGATGCTTCCGACGCCTTGTGCGGGAAGGTGCACGCCGGCCAGCTGGATGCCGCGCTTGTGATCGAGCCGCCCTTCGCCGTGCCGAAGAACTGCGAGATGCTGACGCTGCAGGAAGAGCCGTTGGTCGTGATTGCGCCGCTGCCGGATTCTGACGCCTACGGCGCCATGGACGCCCACGAGCTTCTCACGACGGCGCCGTTCATCCGTTACCACCGCAGTTCTTCCAGCGGGAAGCTGGTGGACCGCTACCTGAAAGACCACAACCTGCATCCCCGCCAGCGCATCGAGATCGACAGCTTGCTGACCATCGTGGCGCTGGTGGAGCGCGGGATCGGCGTGTCCCTGGTGCCCGATTCGTTCTCCATCTCTTATCGCGACCGCCGGCTCATCAAGTTGCCGTTACCGGATCGCACCCCGATACGCAAGATCGGCCTGGTGTGGAATCGGCACAGTCCCCGGCTGGCGATCATCTCCGAGCTGGTGGATCAGGCCCGCCGCGTGTTTGCCACGACAGATCACGAGGACAAAAATTTTTAGGTAGCAAGCCAAAAATTCTGCGCCCCGCGGCCGAACGCTTTCCATAGAATCATTGCAGCCATTTAACGATAAGGAAAAAGCGCAATGATCGGTTTTCGGATTCATGAGCTGGCCCAGCGCGTCGCGCCGGAATGGGTGGAGAAATACAAGACCTTGCCGGTCGCCAATGTGAGCGACTGCATGTGGCGGATGACGGCCGGCGGTGCGGACCTGCGCCCGATGCATGCCATGGGCGTGCTGTCCGGGCCGGCCTTTACGGTGAAGACCCGCCCGGGCGACAACCTGATGGTGCATAAGGCGCTGGCGATGGCGCAGCCGGGTGATGTGATCGTGGTGGATGCCGGAGGCGATGTCACGAACGCCATCATCGGCGAACTCATGGTGGCCACGGCTGAGCGCAAGGGGCTGGGCGGCTTCATCATCTACGGCGCCATCCGCGATTCCGGCGAGATCGGACAGGGTGCCTTCCCCGTGTACGCATCAGGCGTGACGCACCGCGGCCCCTACAAGGACGGCCCCGGCGAAATCAACGTACCGGTGAGCTTCGGCGGCATGGTGATTCGCCCGGGCGATCTGGTGATCGGCGATGAAGACGGCTGCCTGTGCGTGCCCCGTGAAGAAGTCGCGGCCATCTATGAGGCCACGGTCGCGAAGAATCAGGCGGAGGCGGTCATGATGGAAGACATCGCGAATGGTCGGCTCGATACCAGCTGGATCGATCGCACGCTGGAGCAACGTGGCTGCGAGTACGTGAAATGAGCATCAAGGTATTGCGACTCGACGTCTGGATCGACCCCGCGTTCGACCGGATCATCAACGAAGCCCCCGGTGTGGAACTGACCGTGATGAAGCTGGCCGACCCCGATGAGGTGAACTGGGCGCTGCTGGAAGAAACCGACATCTTCCATGTGTCTGCCGCGAAAGACGAACTTCCCTTGCAATGGCACGTCACCGCCGATCTGCTGGCCCGCTGCCCCCGCCTGAAGGCGGTATCGAGCACGGGCGCCGGCTACGACACGATCGACGTCGATGCCTGCACAGCAGCCGGCGTCCTTGCCGTGAATCAGGCCGGCGGCAACGCCAACTCGGTGGCCGAACACACATTGGCGCTCATGCTTGCCGTGTGTCGCCGTGTGGTGGAATCGGATCATCTGATCAAGACGGCCACCGGGATCGTTCGTGAGGATCTGATGGGGCACGAACTCGCGGGCAAGACGATTGGCCTGGTGGGGATTGGCCACATCGGTACCCGGGTCGCCCAACTGGCCGCCGCCTTCGGCATGAACGTGCTGGCAGTGGACCCTTACGTTAGCGACGCGGATATCCGCGCACGCGGCGCCACGCCCGTGTCGCTGGAAGAACTGTTGGCCAGCAGCGATGTGGTCAGCCTGCACTGCCCGCGCAACAAGGAAACGGCCAACATGTTCGGCCTGAAGCAGTTCCAGGCAATGAAGCGTGGGGCGCTCTTCGTTTCGACCGCGCGCGGCGGCATCCATGATGAAGAGGCCTTGCATACGGTGCTGGAGGCCGGCCATCTGGGCGGCGCCGGTCTGGATGTCTGGAAGGTGGAACCGCCCCCGCACGGCCACCCCCTGCTCCGTTTGCCCAATGTGGTGTCCACCTATCACACCGCAGGCGTGACCCACGAGGCGCGCCGCAACATCGCCACCATTTCGGCGCAACAAATATTAGAGATCTGCGCAGGCCGCACCCCACCTCGGGCACTGAACCCCGAAGTGCTGCCCAGCGTGCTCGCAAAATTTTCAGGAGACAAAAATGAACTCAACGTTGAATAAAGGCTTTACCCGCAAGCTGATGCAGTTTGCGATGGGCGTTTCCGTCGTGGCGGCCGGCCTGGCTTCGGCCGCCCATGCGGCCTACCCTGAGCGCCCGATCAACATGATCGTGTCGTACGCCCCGGGCGGCGGCACTGACCTCGTGGCACGTGCGCTGGCCCCCTTCATCGAGAAGCATCTGGGCAATAATGCGCGGATCGTGGTCGTGAACCGGCCGGGCGCAGGCGGTGAAATCGGGTTTGCCGAAGTGGCGCGTTCCAAGCCCGACGGCTACACCATCGGCTTCATCAATACCCCCAATCTGCTGACCATCCCGATTCAACGCAAGGCGCAGTATCACTGGACCGATTTCGATCTGCTCGGCAACTTGATCGACGACCCGGACAGCTTCGCCATCAACCAGCAGAAGTTTCCGGAGATCAAGACGCTGAAGGATCTGGAAGCTTATGCACGCGCCAACCCCGGCAAGGTTACCGTCGGCACGACAGGCGCCGGTTCGGACGACCACCTGGCCATGATGCAGTTCGAGCGGGCCACCGGCGTGGAAATGCTGCACGTTCCCTACAAGGGCGCGGCCGACGTCCGCACGGCGGTGACCGGTGGCGAGATCATGCTGGCCGCGATGAACATCGGTGAGGTGCTGGCCTACCGTGCGGGCGGCACGCCCATTACGCCCCTGGGCGTGATGGCCGAAGAGCCCTCGAATCTGGCGCCTGAGTTGAATACGTTCAAGGCCGAAGGCTACGACATCATCATGTCTTCACTGCGCGGCATCGGCGCACCCAAGGGCTTGCCGGATGAGGTACGAGTGGCGTTGGTGGAAGCCGTCGAGAAAGCGGCCAATGACCCCGAGTTTGTTCAGAAGGCCAAGGAGATGTTCACGCCTCTGCGCTATCTGGGCCCGGACGCGTACAAAGCCGAACTTGAAATGAACGAAGCCATGTTCAAGAGAACCTGGGAAGCGACTCCCTGGGCTGAGTGAGCCGGCTGA
>JAJUGH010000014.1 GCA_029268265.1 Alcaligenaceae bacterium
GGATCAACTTCGCCTGCTCGACAAACTTCTGCTCCCCTTCCTTGAGGCTGATGCTGTTGACGACCGGTTTGCCCTGGATGTTTTTCAGCCCGGTCTCCAGCACCTCCCACTTGGAGCTGTCGATCATGATGGGCACACGGGAAATATCAGGTTCCGAAGCAATTAAGTTCAGAAAGCGGCGCATGCAGGCGGCCGAATCCAGCATGGCCTCGTCCATGTTGATATCGATGATTTGTGCCCCGTTTTCGACCTGCTGGCGGGCAACCTGCAAGGCTTCTTCGTATTTTTCCTCGCGAATCAAACGCAGGAACATCTTGCTGCCGGTGACGTTGGTGCGTTCGCCGACGTTCACGAACAGGCTGCTTTCGTCGATGTTCAGCGGCTCCAGGCCGGACAGGCGAGTCTTGACCGGAATCTCAGGGACGACACGCGGCGCGACTCCACGCACTTTCTCGGCGATGGCCCGCACGTGCTCGGGCGTGGTGCCGCAGCACCCGCCGGCCACGTTGACCAGCCCGGAGCGGGCGAATTCCTCGAGCAGTGAAGAGGTTTCTTCCGGGCCTTCATCAAAGCCGGTTTCCGCCATCGGGTTGGGCAGGCCCGCGTTCGGGTAGACACAGACCCAGGTGTCACAGATCTTGGACAGCTCTGCAATATAGGGCCGCATGAGCGCCGCGCCCAACGCGCAGTTCAGCCCGATGGTGACCGGCCGTGCATGACGTACGGAATTCCAGAAGGCCTCGACGGTCTGCCCCGAAAGAATCCGCCCCGACGCATCGGTGACGGTGCCGGAAATCATGACCGGCAGACGCACCCCGCGCTGCTCGAATACGGTTTCCACCGCGAAAATGGCGGCCTTGGCGTTAAGCGTATCGAAGATCGTTTCTATCAGGACGATATCGACACCGCCGTCCAGCAAGCCGTTGAGCTGCTCGGTGTAGGCATCACGCAGTTGCTCAAAAGTGACATTGCGCGCGCCCGGGTCGTTGACGTCAGGCGAGATTGATGCCGTACGCGGCTGAGGCCCCATAACGCCGGCGACAAACCGCGGCCATTCCGGGGTGCTGCTCGCATCGGCAGCGGCCCTGGCCAGGCGTGCCGACTCCAGGTTCAGTTCGTAAGCAATGGAAGCCAGGTCGTAGTCGGACTGCGCGATGGCAGTGGCCCCAAACGTATTGGTGCTGATGACATCCGCGCCGGCATCCAGGTATTGCTCATGGATTTCCGTGATGATGCCGGGCTTGACCAGAGAAAGGAGCTCGTTATTGCCTTTGACGTCACGCGCATGGTCTGCAAAGCGCTCGCCGCGGAAGTCACCTTCGGCCAGCTTGTAGCGCTGAATCATGGTGCCCATCGCGCCATCAAGGATCAGGATACGTTCGCCCAGCCGGCGCACAAACTCGGCACCATGCGTGTAAGAAGAGATCGGATAAGGCAATGCAGGATAGTTCACTGGAATGGACCCGGAACCGGAGCACCCCAACATGGCACACCGGACGTTGATATTTAAAGGAATCCATCATTGTATCGTTGCCGCCCTGTCAAGACAGGATAACCCCCCGGACCGAACGGGAACCTCGGTGTGGAGGTATACTTGCCCCCGTCGAAAAAGGTGCTTCCCGACAGACCACACACGTCTGTCTGGAGGAAGTTAAACGGGAAATCAGACGTCGTTACCCCGCCTGCCGGGCCCCTAACGACGGGATGTGCTGCCCCCGCAACGGTGTGCAGACGCCGCGCCCCTGACGGCCGCGTCTGCCAGCCCGATACCGGCCTTAATCGCCCCTGGAGCCCACCGCTGCCGCCGCGCATCCTGCGCTTGCCATCCACTGGCGGCAGTGGGCAATTCATTGTTTATCGACGTGCGGGGACGCGCGTCTGCAAGGGATCATCATGCCTCTGCTTCCATTGCGGCACACATTGGCTGCCGCCTTCTGTTTTTCCCCTGTTCTCGTTTTTGCCCAAGAAAGCGTCGCTCGTTTGGAAACGGTCGTCGTCACGCCCAACCGCCAGATGCAGACCCTGGCTGACACCATGGGTGATATGACGGTTGTCGGCCGCGAAGAGCTTCAGCGTTCCGGCTCAGACAGCATTTCCACCATTCTGGCTCGCCAACCCGGCATACAGATCACCGATAACGGCGGTCGCCAAACCCCAACCGGCGTCATGTTGCGCGGCGCCAATGCCAATCACACACTGCTGTTGATAGATGGTGTGCGAGTGAACAGTTCGGTGCAAGGGGGCGCCAACTGGATGGCGATGGACCCGGCCGCCATTGAGCGCATCGAAATCCTGCGCGGTGCGGCCAGCAGCTTGTATGGTTCAGACGCCATCGGCGGAGTGATCAATATCATCACGCGCAAAGGGGACACTGAAAAACCGCTGACCGCCTGGGCCGATCTGGGCGTTGGCAGTCAGCAGACTGTCAAAAGCGCCACAGGATTCTCTGGTGCCTCGGCCGGCTGGGATTATGCGCTGACCGCCAGCATGGCCGATAGCGAAGGGTTCAGTGCCACGAACCCTGCGGTGGCGTTCGGCAACCATGACCCCGACAAGGACGGCTACCATCAGCATTCCTTGTCAGGCTCGCTGGGCTATCGCTGGGCGAGCGGCCATCACCTGGGGCTGACGTTCTACAACAGCTATATCAACGGCGACTACGATGCCGGCGTGTGGGGCCCTCCCGCTTACGCTTTGACGCGCCAACAGGCCTACTCGCTCACCAGCACGAACGACATCAGCGCGAACTGGCAAAGCGTGCTGCGCTTTGGGCTGAGCAAAGAATATTACGACGACCGAGGCTGGGACAGTCGTTTTTCGACTCTACAACGTAGTTACAGTTGGCAGAACAACTTACGGCTCAGCGACACGCAGAAGCTTGCCCTGTATGTCGAGCGTATTGAAGAACGGCCCCAGCACAGCGTAAGCATGCAAATAGACCGCCGCGACACCAATGCGGTCGGCGCAATCTACAACGGCCGCTGGGGACGCCATAGCGTGCAGGCCAGCCTGCGCAATGACAACATCAGCCACTACGGCAATGAAGTCACCGGCGGCCTTGGGTACGACTTTGCCTTGAGCGACAGCCTGACGGTAGGTATCGCCGGCAATACCGGCTTTCATGCACCTACGTTCTCCGACCTGTATTACCCGGGCTCGGAAAACCCGGATCTGAACCCGGAAAAATCGCGCAATATCGAGGCGCAGCTGCAATACGAGCGCGGCGGCCTTCAGCTGGGCGCAACGATTTATCAGAACAAAATTCGCGACCTGCTGACCTGGGATAACGCCACTTTCCGCATGGAAAACGTGGACCGCGCCACCATCCGGGGCGCCACGCTCACCGCCCAGTATGAATGGCACGCCACTACGCTGCGCGCCAGTGCTGATTTTATGCGGCCCCGCAACGACAACACCGGCGAGCGCCTGCTGCGTCGCGCGCGTCAGCAATATCGCGTGGCGGCCGAACATAGGTTCGACGCATTGCGCGTGGGAGCCGAATACCAATTCACCGGCAACCGTGAAGACACTGCCGTCGATCCCGTCACCTTTGCGTCCTACCGCAGCACGCTGGGGGGATACGGCCTGTTCAACCTGACGGCCTCCTACGATTTCAGCAGCAAGGCATCGGTACAGGTACGTTGGAACAACGTATTCAATAAGGACTATGCCAATGCCTACGGCTATGAAACGCCGGGCTCAAACGTGTTCGTGAATCTTTCACTGCGCATGTAGGCCGATCATGGCAAGGCGCTTCTTCTTCGCTGCGCTGCAGGCCGGCTTCGCCGCACTGGCGCTGGCGCCAGGCGGCACACCGGCACTGGCTGAAACCCTGCCGCAGACCGCAAGCAGCCACCGTGTCATCACGCTCTCCCCGCATGCGACCGAACTTATTTACGCTGCGGGCGGCGGCCACTACATCGTGGGCACGGTCAGCAGCAGCGACTTTCCGGAGGCCGCCAAACACATTCCCAGAGTGGGCGACGGCATTCTTGTAAACCAAGAGCGCATCATCATGCTCAAGCCGACTGTGCTGGTCAGTTGGCTACGCTCTGGCATCGCCCTGCAAATAGAGGCACTGGCCGACCGGCTGGGAGCGCAGATGCATTATTTCCGCCCACTGCAGCTGCGAGACATTCCACAGGCCGTGCGCCGGCTGGGCCGCCTGCTAGACACCAGCGAAACGGCCGATGACGCCGCCGGCGCTATGGATGCCCGCCTCGATCGCTTAGATGCGCAGTACTCCGGACAGGCGCCGGTAACGGTCTTCATCGAATTAGGCCATTCACCGCTTTACACCATCGGCGACGACCCGCTCTTAAACGACGCCTTGCGCACCTGTGGCGCCGTCAATATCTACGCCACCAGCGGGCTGCCGGCTCCGCGTATACCGATCGAAAGTGTGTTGGTTCAGAAGCCGCAAATGCTGATCACCACAGGCACGCCGGAGACGGCCGCCGACGACATGCGCAAACGTTGGTCGGCCTATGGGCTGGGGGCGGCGCAGCTCGGCCATATACATATTGCCGACCCTGATGCACTCTACCGCCCCGGCCCGCGGCTTATCGACGCCACCGAAGCGATCTGTGCAGCGGTAGATGCAGTCAGACAGGGGAAAGACGTTACTGAAGACCCGTAGCGTCCTGGCGCTCCCATAAAATAGATTATGCTTTCAGATTGACCTGAAAAAAGCAGGATCGGCTCCAGACATCATGACGCAGACAGACACTTTCAAGCTCGCAGGGCGCGAGTACAACTCTCGACTGCTTGTAGGCACCGGAAAATACAAGGATTTCGAGGAAACCCGCTTAGCCATCGAAGCCAGTGGGGCGGAGATCGTCACTGTCGCTATTCGCCGCAGCAACATCGGGCAAAACCCGGACGAACCCAACCTCCTCGACGTCATCCCACCGGATCGCTACACCATCCTCCCCAATACTGCGGGTTGCTACACCGCACAAGAGGCCGTACGCACTTTACGATTAGCTCGCGAGCTGCTAGACGGCCACGATCTCGTCAAACTAGAAGTCTTGGGCGACAAGGACAACCTATTTCCCAACATGCCGGCCACCCTTGAGGCTGCACGTACCCTGGTTGCTGACGGTTTCAAGGTCATGGTGTATTGCACCGACGACCCGATCCAATGCCGCATGCTCGAAGATATCGGCTGTGTCGCCGTCATGCCGCTTGCGTCACTGATTGGTTCGGGCATGGGGATACTCAATCCGTGGAACCTGCGGCTTATCATCGACCAGGCCCGAGTTCCGGTTCTAGTCGATGCGGGGGTGGGCACCGCTTCCGATGCCGCCATCGCCATGGAACTGGGCTGCGACGGCGTCCTCATGAACACCGCTATCGCAGGGGCGCGCGACCCCATCCTTATGGCCTCCGCCATGAAAAAGGCCGTAGAGGCCGGCCGCGAGGCCTGGCGCGCAGGGCGCATTCCACGCAAGTATTACAGCGCCGACCCCAGTTCCCCGGAAGAAGGGCTTTTGCAACCTCTGAATCGTTAACGCTGTTATCCATGATCCCTAATGTACTGACCATCGCCGGAGTCGACCCCTCCGGCGGCGCCGGCATACTGGCCGACATCAAGGCCATGAGCGCACTGGGCGCCTACGGCACCGCCGTCGTGGCCGCTCTCACCGCACAGAACACCCTGGGGGTGACCGATATCGCGCCGGTATCGGCCAACTTCGTCGTCTCCCAAATCGACACGCTGTTTGCCGATGTGCGTATTGACGCCGTCAAGATCGGCATGCTCGGCCAGCAGTCGGTCACCCGTGTCGTGGCGGACCGGATGGCTCACTGGCGGCCGAAGCACCTGGTGCTCGACCCGGTAATGATCGCCAAGAGCGGTGATGCCCTGCTGGAGCGCAGTGCCATTGACGAGCTTCGCGAAAGCCTGCTGCCGCTGTCCACCATGATCACGCCCAATCTTCCGGAAGCCGGCGTGTTACTGGAGGCCCGGCCCGCTGAGAACGTCAGGGACATGCGCCGTATGGCTGAAAAACTGCGCCGCCTGCTGTCCGACGACGGCCACCGTTGGGTATTCCTGAAGGGCGGCCACCTGCCGGGCAATGACACGATCGACGTCCTGCACGACGGCGACAAAATGATCGAGCTGCCCGGCACCCGCATTCCCACACGCAATACACACGGTACAGGCTGCACCCTCTCGGCTGCTCTGGCTGCCTTGCTGCCCCAATGTGCAGAGGTGCCAGAAGCCGCACAGCGCGCCAAAGGCTATCTGGTTGAAGCCATCGCCCGCTCAGGCGACCTGGAAGTCGGCTTCGGCCACGGCCCGGTGCATCACTTCCATGCCCTCTGGCAGGAGCCCAAATAGGCTATAGTAGGAAGGTTGCACATGCTGCGCGCATGCAGCATGCTTGTCAGAAATGGATTCAAAAAAGATATGAATGCCACAGCACTTTCCGAACTCGAACGCGCGCGCTTCAACATGGTGGAACAACAGATCCGCCCATGGGATGTCAGCGATGAAAAAGTTCTGCAGGCGCTATTCGATGTTCCTCGCGAGCGTTTCGTACCGGCGCCCATGCAGGGCCTGGCCTTTTCCGATATTGAGCTGCCGTTAATCATCAATTCGGTAGACACCCGGGAAACCATGCTGCACCCCAAGGTCGAGGCTCGCCTCACCCAGGAACTGCAGCTGAAGCCCACCGATTGCGTACTGGAAATCGGTACGGGTTCGGGCTACCAGGCCGCCCTGCTGGCGCGCCTTGCCCAACAGGTCACGTCGGTGGAAGTCGATAGCAAGCTGGCCGCCTTCGGCGCCGAGAACCTGGCGCGTAACCAGGTGCACAACGTCACCGTGGAAACCGGCGATGCGCACAGCGGCTGGGGCACCACCGAATACGACGCTATTCTGGTCACGGGCTCGGTACCTTCCGTGCCGGATGCACTCAAGTACCAACTGCGCATAGGCGGCCGCCTCGTAGTGGTTGTGGGCCAGGCACCGGTCATGACCGCCGTTCGCATCACGCGCAGTAGCGCCGCGAGCTTCGAGACCACTCCTTTGTTCGATACGCTGATCAAACCGCTGCGCGGTGTAACCGTCTCCCAGTTCAAGTTCTGAATGCCCCTGCGCTCCTGGCAACCGCTGCTGCTGATTGCCCTGGCCCTGTTTGTGGGCCTGAAGCCGGCGCATGGCCGCGACCTCATGGAGGTCTGGCAACTTGCGCTGGAGCGCGATCCCATCTATGCAGCAAGCGGCTATGCCAGAGCTGCGGACCAAGAACGCGTACCCCAGGCGCGTGCGCAGTTGTTGCCCTATGTCAGCGCCGAAGCCGGCGCCGATCTCGACAACAGTCGCCGCACCAGCGGGCTTTCAGACAGCCGCACCGAACGGCGCGCGGCGTGGTCGCTGGCGCTGATACAACCCGTCTTTGACCTGCCGGCCTGGAACAATCTGCAGCGTGCCGACTTCGAAGCCAGTCAGGCCGACATCGCGCACCGTATCGCCTATCAAGACCTGATGCTGCGCACGGCTCAGGCTTATTTCGATGTGCTGGCCGTGCAGGACAGTCTACGCGCACTGATGAGCGAGAAAGCCGCGATCGAGACCCAACTGCTGGCAGCGCAGCAAAGCTTTGAGCTGGGCGCCACCACCATCACCGATGCCCATGAGGCCCAGGCCCGCCTCGACCTCGTGCTGGCCAATGAAGTCAGCCTGCGTAATGAGCTGCAGCTCGCCGAAGACGCCTTGGCGCGCATTATTGCCGAGCGTCCCGGCCGGCTTGCACAGTTGGCACGCGACGCCACCCTGCCCTCCCCCGAACCCAATCGCCTTGACGATTGGGTGGCTCAGGCCTCGCACGCCGGCCTGACCGTCACGAACGCTGAGCTGCAGACCCGCATCATCGAAAAAGACATCGACATCGCGCGCGGCCAGCATGCACCGACCGTCGCCTTTGTCGCGCGGACCGGCAGCGCGTCCGACTTCGGCATGGACGGCTATCGCTCCGGTCCACGTTCGCTGGATAGCAGCGTGGGTCTACAGGTGTCCATTCCGCTTTACACGGGCGGCGGTATTTCATCCCGTGTACGCGAACAGACCACCCGCCTTCAGCAGGCCCGAGCCTTGCTCGAGAACGCCCGCCGCGAGACCATCCAAGCGGCGCAGCGGCACTTTAAAGGGGTCGTATCGGGGCTGGCCCAGATTGCGGCGCTACAGGCTGCAGAACGCTCCAGCCAGGCTGCGCTGGAAGCCAACCGCACAGGCTATGAAATCGGCGTACGCATCAACATTGATGTGCTGAATGCAGAACAACAACTTTATGTCACACAGCGGGCGCTCGCCCGTGCGCGCTACGATACGCTGATGGACGGGCTGCGCTTGAAAGCCACGGCAGGAATTCTGCAGGAATCCGATCTGGCCGCCATCAACGCGCTGCTTACGCCTGCCGAATCTTCTTCAGAAGCGCCGTAGTCGAGCGCTCGAACTCAAACGGAATCGCCACGGCATCGCCCCCCCAGCTGCGCACGGCGGCCGTCTCGGGCAACGTCTCCATGTCGTAATCCCCGCCCTTCACGATAAGCTCGGGGCGCAGGGCCTCGATTAAGGCCTGCGGCGTGTCTTCTTCGAACCATGTCACCACATCCACACACCCCAGTGCGGCCACCATGGCCATGCGGTCCGCGTGGACATTCAGTGGCCGGTCACCGCCCTTACCCAGACGCTTAACTGAGGCATCGGTATTGAGCGCCACCACTAACGTAGCGCCTAGGCGCGACGCTGCATCCAGGTAGGTGGCATGGCCACGATGCAAAATATCGAAAACCCCGTTGGTGAAGACCAGGGGTCGCCGCACCTGACCCTCTTGCAGACGCCGGCACAGAGTGTGGGGGTCAATAATTTTGGATTCGAAACTGGCGGCCATGGCAATAAATAAAGTCAACGAAGTAACGCCCACACGGCCACCGCTACACCCGCAGAGACCACGGCGATCAGCATACCCACCAGCCGGTTGTTACGGCGCTGCGCCTCGTGCAGCCTGGAAAGCTCCCGCTGAATGGCCGGACCGTAATCCGGCTCGCTCAACCGTGTGTGAACGAGCCTGGGCAGTTGCGGCAACAGCTGTGCCCATTGTGTCGCTTCTTTATCGAGCTGGCGCTTCAAGCCCGGCAGCCCGATACGCTCCTGCATCCAGCGTTCCAAATAAGGCTTGGCGGTCCGCCAAAGGTCGAGCCCCGGGTCGAGTTCACGCCCCATGCCTTCGACATTGAGCAGTGTCTTTTGCAGCAGCACCAATTGCGGCTGGATCTCGACATTAAAGCGACGCGAAGTCTGGAAGAGTCGCAGCAGCACCTGGCCCAAGGAGATTTCCGAAAGCGGACGATCGAAGTACGGCTCGCAGACCGCGCGTACCGCGCCCTCGAGTTCTTCTTCGCGGGTCGTGGGCGGCGCCCAGCCGGATTCAATATGCAGTTGCGCAACACGCCGGTAATCGCGCTGGAAAAACGCTAGAAAATTCTGGGCCAGATAATTCTTATCGAATTCGGACAGCGTGCCGACAATGCCGAAGTCGAGGGCGATATAACGGCCCAGGGTGGCAGGATCATCTGATACGTAGATGTTGCCCGGATGCATATCGGCATGAAAGAAGCCATCAGTAAACACCTGAGTGAAGAAGATCTCCACCCCCGTCCTGGCCAGCGCCTTGATATCCACGCCGGCCTCGGTCAGGCGATCAATATGGCTGACGGGAATGCCCCGCATCCACTCCATGGTGAAGACGGTGGTTGCACAGTATTCCCAGACCACTTCGGGCACCATCAGCAAGTCAGGGCGCCCGTTTTCCTCGCTGAAGTTACGACGCAGCTGACTGCAATTGGCCGCTTCACGGATGAGATCGAGCTCGTCATGCAGATAGGTGTGGAACTCGGCCACCACCTGGCGCGGCTTAAGGCGGCGCGCATCCGGGGACAGCCTTTCCACCAGGCCGGCTACGATGCGCATGAGTGTCAGGTCTTTTTCCAGGACTTCCCGCATGCCCGGCCGCAGCACCTTCACGGCGACCTCGCGCCCGTCATGAAGAACAGCGTAATGCACTTGTGCAATGGAAGCGGACGCTACCGGGTCGACCTCAAAATGACGAAACAGGGTGTGAGGCGACGCCCCCAATGCAGTTTCCACAATGGCCGCCGCCTGCGCCGACGGAAACGGCGGCACACGGTCCTGCAGCAGGGCCAGCTCAACGGCGACATCAAGGGGAATCAGGTCGCGGCGGGTGGATAGCACCTGGCCGAATTTGACGAAGATAGGCCCCAGAGATTCCAGCGCCCGCCGCAGCCGCACCCCCCGCTCCATCTTGGGCGGGCGGCCGAAGCGAAGAATCTTTAGCAGACCGTAGGCCAGTGGATGACGAATGCCCGACAGCACCAGTTCATCGAGCCGGTAGCGCAGGCAGACAAGAATGATATAGGCCAGGCGGAATACGGGGAACATGATCAGCGGCCCTCGGCGCGGCGCTCAGCAAGGGCGACCCGCTGCTCAAGGGCTTCCAACCTGCGTAGCATCTCGGCGCAGTCGGCGGTGAAGGTCTGCAGACCATGGCGGGTGGCGATCAGTTGGCCTTCTTCACCCAAGAATTCAGCTGCGTTTTGCGTCGCTCGCTGTAAAGCTTCACTCGCTACGCTGCTTGCCAGCCGGCCACTGCGCAACAGCCCGGGGCCGAGGATATCCCCAAACAGCCCGGCCAGGTCGTCTTCGATGTCCCAACGCAGATCACGTGCCAGTTCGGACACCAGTGTGGCCAGGGCCGCATCGCCCTGAACATGCAGTTTGTCAGTGATGGCAGCCAGATCACCCCTGCGCAAAACGGCAGGCAGATCAGCCAGATGTTCCGTAGCGATAGAGAGCGATACATCAGGCAGTACGGCCGAATCGCAGACGCGCAGCAAGCCCGTGGCTTCGATACTGTAGTTGACCTGCAGGCCCCCGACCGTGAAGCGCAGGGACTTACCCGCATGGCGGCTGAGCCGGTCGGCAGCCCACTGCTCGCGCCGTAATAAGGCATTCAGCATGTAGGCGCTCAGCGCGTTGGGAGAGAACACCGTAGGCAAGGGCAGCATGGATCGCAATGGCTATCAGGGGTACCGGGGGAAGCGACACGCATCCCCATCAGGATTCTGAACAAGCCTAGAGTTTAACGGGTTTGCCGGCCGACAATACCCGGCAATCCCGCTAATGCGATATCAGCTGGCGTATTCGACGGGAATTTGCTGAATACCGGCCAGCAACCAGCCGGAGTTCTCGCCCTTAAAGAGATTCCAAACTTCTTCGAAGCGGAAGGCCTCACCTTCACGGCTTTCGCGCAGCATGCCGGAATAGCGCACGCTGGCCAAATGGCCGCCCGATACTTGTTCTATGCCCAGGAGCTCGGCATTCAGCAACACGACTTCGGTGAAGTTGTCGTCACCGCGACCGAGCAGTTCCGGCTTGACCTCGGCAATGAGGTCGTCAGTCATGTATTCGCGCAGTTCTTCTAAGTCGCCCTTGTCCCAGATCGCCTGAATCTTGATGAATTGCTGCTTCGCATTGGCCAGGAAGCTGGCCGTGTCGAAGCCTTCCGGGATGAACCAGCTCTTATCGACGGGAGCGGCGGGTACGGCGCTAACGGCCGGAGCCGCGGCAGGTTCCACCGGCGGCTGGGCAGGCTGAGAGGCTGCCGGGCGTTGAGGCTGGAATGAGCCTGCACCGCTATGCGTGTTTCGCAAGCTGTTGTTACCGCCCTGCGCCATTGCCGGTTCACGCGTGCCACCGCGCAGACGGCGCACCAGGTACATAACGGCAAATACCACCAGGCCGATCAGTATGGCGCTGGACAGGAATTCGAGCAGTGCGCCGCCCAAGCCAAGGTGGGAAAGCAATGCGGCGATGCCCAGGCCCGCAGCAATACCCGCGATCGGGCCGAGGAAGCGGGACATACCGCTGCGCGAGGCGTTAGCGGCCGTGCTACCGGCGGCTGCATTGCGGGCCGGGGCCGTGGCATTACGGGTGGGGTTGGCCGCAGTGGGCGGAGTCGCCGGCGCACGTTGGGTCATCACGTTGCGCGACTGCATGCCGAAGCTCTTGCCACCGCCGGCGCGGCGCGCTTCGGCTTCGAAAGGCATGGCCAGCATGCTGACAGCCGAAACTGCCAATACCGCCATGGCGAAGAATCTGGAAAGACGTTGCGACATTATGAATGTCTCCTGAGCGTGCGCACCAACGGCCGCGCACTTGGATGAAAACCAAATACTGAGGGTTGAATCTTACAGGAAGCTGAAAAAGCGCACAATGTCTGCCCGGGCACGGCAGTGCCGGTGACACCTACAGATTCACGCCTTCGTGGAGAGCGACGATGCCTGCACTGAGGTTGAAGTACTTGACGCGAGACAGGCCGGCCTCTTCCAGCATGGAGGCGAGTTCCTGCTGGCCGGGATGGACCCGGATGGATTCCGCCAAATAGCGGTAGCTGTCGGCATCGCCCGCAACGCGTGAGCCCAGCCAGGGGAGCACGTTGAAGGAATACCAGTCGTAAAGGGGGGCGAGCGGGCGGGCCACCTTGGAAAATTCCAGCACTAACAGCTTGCCGCCCGGTTTCAGCACGCGCCGCATTTCGGCCAGGGCGCGATCTTTGTGGGTCATGTTACGCAAACCGAAGGCGACACTCACCCGATCGAAATAACCATCAGGAAAGGGCAGCTGTTCGGCATCACACACTGCGACGGGAGGCAGCAGGCCGTCGTCGGCCAGGCGGTCGCGCCCGACGCGCAGCATGGATTCGTTGATGTCGGTCAGCCAGACTTCGCCGGTTGGACCCACCCTACGCGCAAATGCGCGGGCGAGATCGCCCGTTCCACCGGCGATATCCAGCACTTTCATGCCCGAACGGACATCGGCACGGGCAATGGTGAACGCCTTCCAGGCACGATGCAGCCCGACCGACATGAGATCGTTCATAATGTCGTAGCGGTCTGCCACGGAGTGGAAAACCTGGGCCACTTTGGCGGCTTTTTCACTTTCACGTACGCTTCGGAAACCGAAGTGCGTGGTGGCGTCCGTTTGGCTGCCGGTACGGGAAGAAGGCGTCTCTTTCATGATTTTCGTATCGTACAACATCCGTTGCGGATGGTCCCGGAATTTGCGTCTCCGGCACGAATTCACAAACCTGTAATATTGTGTCCATACCATGCAGGAAGGCCCGGCCGGTATCCTACGCTTTGTCCGGCCGGTATCCCTGCAGGAGTCACACAGTCAGGGCGTGTGTTTCCTGAAAAAACCAGCCCGAACGCCAGAGTTACCATGAGCACTACCATTCTCGTTGTCGAAGACGAGCCCGCCATCCAGGAGCTGATCTCAGTCAATCTGTCATTTGCCGGCCATAAGGTGCTGCGCGCCTTCGACGCAGAACAGGCGCAGACGCTGATTCGCGCCGAATTGCCTGACCTTATCCTGCTGGACTGGATGCTGCCGGGGGCCTCGGGCATCACCTTCGCACGCAGCCTGCGCAGCAATGAACGCACCCGCCAGATTCCTCTTATTATGCTGACCGCCAAGGGCGCGGAGCACGACAAAGTAGAAGGTCTGGACGCCGGCGCCGATGACTACATCACCAAGCCTTTCTCACCCAAGGAACTCATCGCCCGCATCCGCGCCGTGCTGCGTCGGCGTGCACCGCAACTGACCGACGATATCGTAGAAGTCGGCAACCTGCGTCTGGATCCCGCCACCCATCGGGTTTCGGGGGGAACAAAGGCTCTGTCACTGGGTCCGACGGAATTCCGCCTACTGCACTTCTTCATGACGCATACTGAAAGGGTGTTCTCACGCGCGCAACTCCTTGATCAGGTCTGGGGGGATCATGTCTTTGTCGAGGAACGCACCGTCGATGTTCATATCAGACGCCTGCGCAAAGCCCTGGAGCCCTCCGGCCATGACGCACATATCGAGACCGTGCGCGGCGCAGGTTATCGTTTCGCCGTCCAGCCGCAACGCTGAGCGGCATCTTCTTCCTTACATCGCGACATGACAAAAACGCTGGTTTCCGTCGCTCTATGGGCCCTCGCCGGTTATCTGCTGGGCACTTGGTTCAATCCTCATCTCGGGTGGGGAGTGCTCGTCTTCGGTCTGCTGCTGATGATTCTGGTCAGCGGCCGGCAGGTATCGCTTATCACGCGCTGGGCGAAAGACGTCGAAAGCGCCCCCCCCGTCTCGGTGGGCCCCTGGGACGATATCCTGTCGCTCATCTACCGCAAATTACGCAACGACCGTCAGACGATACAGCGCCTGGAAAACGATATGCAGCGCATGCTGGAAGCCGCCGAGGCGCTGCCTGACGGGGCGGTCACCCTGGATGGTCAGATGCACCTGACCTGGTGCAACCGCAGCGCGCGCGAACACCTGGGGCTGTTGTCGGAAACTGATGTCGGCCACAGTATTTTCAACATTCTGCGCGCCCCGGAATTCGCTATCTATGCCCGCCAGCGCCGGTGGAAAGACCCTCTGCAGCTTCATGTACAGGGTGTGGACCAACCTAAAACGTTGCTGCTTCAGCTGGTGAACTATGGGTTGAATCGATACCTGATGGTCACTCGCGACATCACGCAGATCGAGAAGCTGGAAACCACGCGCAAGGATTTTGTTGCCAACGTCTCGCATGAGCTGCGCACGCCGCTCACCGTGCTGACAGGCTTTCTTGAAACATTGCAGGATATGCCGCCCGACTCCCTGACCTCAGATCAGCGGCTCAGGTATGTCGGCATGATGCGGGAACAGGCAGCCCGCATGGAGGCCATTGTTTCAGACCTGCTGACCCTTTCCACGCTGGAATCCTCGTCCCCGGCGGATGCCGAGGCCATCGATTTCAGCGCCTTGATCCACAAAGCCATGCAGCAGGCCCGGGTGCTGTCACGTGGGCAACATGTCTTCGTGGAAAGCTACGACGACTCCCTGCAAGTCGAGGGTGTCGCCAGTGAACTGGCATCAGCGGTGTCCAACCTTATTACCAACGCGGTGCGCTATACGCCGCAGGACGGCACCATCACCGTCAGCTGGTATCGCGACGACGACGGCAGTGCCGTCTTTTCGGTGCAGGATACCGGTATCGGCATTTCCGCCCAGGACCTTCCGCGTCTGACGGAGCGCTTCTATCGTGCCGATCGGGGCCGCTCACGGGCCACCGGGGGAACGGGGCTTGGCCTGGCGATCACCAAGCATGTCGCCATGCGTCACGACGCCGAACTGCGTATTGAAAGCCGCTATGGGTCCGGCAGTACCTTCTCGCTGGTGTTTCCGGCTACCCGCATTTTGCCCTCCGAGTCCACCTGACTCCACTTCGCCCTGTGCGTAGCGGCATGGCCGGGCCGCAAGCCGGAACGCCGCGCCCTGCTGCGGGTTTCCGCCGTCTCGACGGCCGCTGCGATCTGTATGAGAATGCTGCCTCTGGACTTTTTTCAGGAAAAGGAATGCCCCAGAGCGGTTCAAGTAGCATCGGAAGCAACGGGTATGACCCAAGATAAAGAAACAACCGACTGGGATATCGTCGCGCATGGCGACCGATGTCTCGTGGTGCGCTTTGGCACAGGTATCGACATCAAAATCGGGCACCGCTGCGGAGCGGCGGCAGCCGCCTTGCGCGATGCCGGCATCAGCGGCGTCAGCGACATCGTGCCGACTTTCAACACCGTAGCAGTCCATTACCTGCCGGGGCATTTCGCTGTGAATACCAGTGTGCGCCATCTGCAGGCCGAGATCGAGCGTGTCTTGCTTCATGCCGACCTCGACGGCGGCAGCACGGGCGGGCGGCTGGTTGAGCTGCCGGTCTGTTATGGCGGCGAATACGGCCCCGATCTGGCAGATGTGGCGGCGCGCACGGGCCTGGACGAAGACGGCGTCATTCAACTGCATAGTGGGGAGCCGGCCTACGTGTTCATGCTCGGCTTTGCCCCGGGGGCGCCGTTCATGGGGGTACACGACGAGCGTTTCGCTCTGCCACGGCGCCCTACGCCGCGTACCTCGATTCCCGCAGGCTCGGTGGCCATTGCCAATCGTCAGACCGTCATTTACCCCAACGAACTGCCCGGCGGCTGGCATATCATCGGCCGCACCCCTCTGGCGCTTTTCGACCCGCAGCGTGAGCCGGCCACGCTGATCTCACCGGGTGACTCCGTACGATTCGTTCCCATTACCGAACAGGCTTACAAGGATTTGTCCCGGTCATGAGTATCACAGTCATTCGCCCCGGCCTGTCCAGCACCTTTCAAGATTGCGGCCGCCACGGTTTTCAACACCTCGGGGTACCGGTGGGCGGTGCCATGGACCTGCGTGCGCATCAGCTCGCCAACCTCATTGCCGGCAACACGGGTGACCCGGCCACCTTGGAAATCACGCTAATCGGGCCGACGCTGCGGTTCGACGCGGCCGCCTGCATTGCCATGGCAGGGGCGGACCTCAGCCCTACCATTAACGGCGAACCGGCCCCGCTAGGCCGCCCCCTGGTGATGCGCGCCGGCGACGTTCTGGCATTCGGTGAGCGTCGCAGTGGTGTGCGCTGCTATCTCGCATGGCACGGTGGCATTGCTCTGCCTCACGTGCTGGGCAGCCAGAGCACCTACCTGCGTGGTGCCATGGGTGGCTTTCAGGGCCGGCCCTTGCGCAAAGGCGATGTTCTGCCGCTCAACCGGCATTTGCGGGAAGACGCGCTCGACACGCTGGCCACTGAGCTGAGCCACCTTTCGATCTATTTGCCGGCCACACTGGCCAACAACCCCCGCACGCATCTGCGCGTCATGCGTGGCCCGCACACCGAGCTGTTCACTGATGAAGCCCTGGTTGCTTTGTTCGGCAGCCCCTACCGCATCACCAACGAATCTGATCGCATGGGGTATCGCTTGCAGGGGCCGGAACTGCCTGTGCGGGAAAACCGCCAGCTTCTGTCGGAAGGCGCGACTTTCGGCAGCATACAAGTGCCCTCAGACGGCCTGCCTATCGTGCTGATGGCCGACCGCCAGTCGATCGGCGGCTACCCGAAGATCGCCCACGTCGCCACGGTCGACCTGCCCCAGCTGGCTCAGCACATGCCGGGAGACGAAATTCGTTTTGAGGAAATCGGCCTCGCCCAGGCGCAGCAACTGGACAACTTGCGTGAACAGGCACTTGCACGCCTGGATACGTCATTAGACGCCCTGCGCCGGCGCATTGAGCAGAGCATCGCCCAGGGCGCGCCGGCCTGATAAGCGCAGGCCGCAGGAAATCAGGCGTGGCGGCCCAAGGCGGCCTCGCGGCTATCGGCTACATCGAGGATTGAAAGAAAGCCGCTGATATCGAAGACTTCGAGCACGTGCGGCTGAAGGCTGCACAGCACCAGGTGCCCGGAATTCTGTTTCAGACGCTTAGCGAGCAACAATACAACGCGCAGCCCGGCGCTGGAAATATATTCCACGCCGGACATATCCAGCACCCATTTACGCTCGCCTTCTTCTACCCATTCGAGCAGGCTAGCCTCGAGTTCGGCGGCGTTTGCGCTGTTGATCTGGCCGGAGGCGGAGACGAGGAGAACGTTGCCGTTCTTTTCACGGGTAAGGCTCATGAGGCAACCATTGAAGAGTTGAGTGAATCTGACAAACTGTTTCGACCTTTTAACAACGCACCCTATAATGAGTCGCCGCTACTGATCGCAGCCACGAATAATAACCACACATGGGCATCTTTTCCACATTCGGCCTGATTCGTAACCCGCCGGTCAAACGGCCACGCGATCTCGCCTATGCCTCTATGGAGCGCCCGCCGCTGCCGGCATTGGCGGGTCTGGCGCTCCAGCATGCCGCCACCGCCCTGGCACTCATTGCCTATGTGCTGGCGGCAGCGCGCATTGGCGGGCTGGATGCCGAGTCCACCCGCAAGCTGGTCAGCGCGACCATCATCGGCATGGCCCTTTCCACCGGGCTACAGGCGATCGGCGGGCGTACCGGCTCCGGTACCTTGCTGGTACATATTCCATCTCCTATTCTGGTTCTGCTATCCGGCCTGGTCTGTGCCGAGTACGGTGTCGGCGGTATGGTTGCCGTCTGTCTGGTGCACGGGCTGGTGGACATGGTAGGCAGCTATATCGTTCCGCAGCTGCGCACCGTCTTGCCCCCGACCGTGGCAGGGGTCGTGGTCTGTGTCGGTGGCCTGTCGCTCGTGGAGCCGGCATTGGTGCACAGCACCGGCCTGCAAGAGGGCAGCGTAAACAGCGCGGACATGCTGCTAGGGGGTGTCACCCTGCTCGTCATTATGGCCCTGTCCATATGGGGCAGCCGCACGATGCGTCTCTTTGCCATGCTTGCCGGTCTACTGGCCGGCGTGATACTGGCCGCCTTGATGGGGACCCTGACCGGCGGCGATGCGCTGCTACAAACCCCGTTGTTCGGGCTGCCGTCGCTCGCGACTCCACGCCTGGATCTTCCCATTGGCGTGCTCGCATCCGTCGGCCTGCTGGCCCTGATGTCACAGCTCGATAACTTCGCCAGCGTCGTGCTGATGCAGAAAATGGACGACGCCGACTGGCGCCGCGCAAACATGCGCATGGTGGGCGGCGGTATCCGCGCGATGGGGCTGGGCAGCCTGCTAATCGCGCCGCTGGGCGGCTATCCGAACAGCACTTCTTCAGCGAATCTGGCGCTGTGTCATATCAGCCGTTCCACGTCGCGCTGGATCGGTTTGGCCGTTGCCGGCCTGCTATTGTTGCTGGCCTTTATGCCTATGGCCGCGCGTGCACTCACACTGATACCGACCGCCGTCATCGGGGCGGTGGAATTGTATGCGGCGGCCTATCTCATCGTATCCGGCATCGAGCTCATTGCGTCGCGAGCCATGGATGCGCGGGGTATCTTCATGGTGGGGCTCGCCTTTGTTTTGGGGATGGGGGTCATGTTCATTCCCTCATTGCCCGAGATGCTGCCCGAAGCGGTCAGCTTCCTTGCGCGCAACGGCATTATCACGGCGGGGATTACCGCCATCGTGCTGAACCTGCTGTTCCGCATGGGCAGCTCGCAACGCAATTCGCAGGTATTGCACGATGCAGGCTCCGAACAGGAACTGGCTGAGCGGGTGACCGGCTTTGTGGAAAGCAGTGGTGCAGCCTGGGGGGCACGGCGCGAGGTCATCCGGCGCGCCGCGCAGGCTGCTTTGGAAGCGGTCGAACTTCTGCATGCCGCGGGAGCCGGTCGCCGCGCGCTCGAAATTCGCGGCCGTTTCGATGAATTCAATCTGGACATCGAAATTCTCCATGAAGGTCCCCCCGTACAGCTGGGAGACCAACCCAAACCCGCCGCTGACCTGCTGGACGCCGACGACGAGGCCTTTGAGGCGGCGCTGGCACAGACCATGTCCCAAGTCTCGCACACGCTGATGCAACGCCTGGCCGACCGCGTACATGCCGACCAACGAGGCGATAAGTCCAGTGTGCGGCTACATTTCGACCATTGAAGTGTGAACCCTATGCGCAAGCTGGCCGAGACCTCTCTTCCCATTACTCCCGAGCTCGTCAGCCACGCGCTGATCTGGCTTGAGGAAACCGCAGAGAGCCTGCGATGGCCGCCTCGCACATTGTTCAAGCTCCGTCTTTGTCTGGACGAGACGCTCACCAACATCGCTATGCACGGCTATCCAGCCGAAACGGAACGCAGTCAAGGGAAGGTAACGCTGCGCGTGCATCAAGAAGCGAATCGAATCCTACTGGAAATTCTCGATAACGGCGTAGCCTTTGACCCCACGGCGCGCACGCCTCGCGATCTGGACACCTCGCTGGACGACGCCCTGATAGGCGGCCATGGCCTGCGCCTGCTGCGTCATTATCTGGAAGACATCCGCTACGAACGGCGTGCCGGCTGGAACTGTCTGCAAATGTTTGCATCGCTCGACCCGACCGGCAGCCCTGAAGAGGAATGAACACCGGCGGCTATCCCCATCTCGGCAGTTGGGGCCCACGGGCCCGGATAGATTGCCAGGCAATTTCCCATAATCTTGCCTGGCTGCGGCGCCGCGTGGCGAGTGCTGGAACGCAGCCTGTGCCTCGTATCTGGGCGGTCATCAAGGCCAACGCCTACGGCCACGGCCTGGCTCACGCAGTGGCCGCCCTGCAAAACGCCGACGGGCTCGCCGTTTCCGATCCCCATGACGCCTATCACGTGCGCAGCTTGGGATGGGGTGGCCCGCTACTCTTGCTATCCGCCTGCGGCCTGGAGGTCGACACACTGGCCGACCCGGCCCTGGGGGAGCTGCACGTTGTTATCGACGACGAATATCAGCTGGCATTGCTGGAAGCTTCCCGGCTGACGGGCAGAGGGCTGCATGTCTGGCTGCGCTATGCGGGCAGGCTGGGCAGCCACGGCCTGCGAGACCCGGCATATGGGCGCGCTTATGCTCGTCTCCAGTCGTTGCAACGTGCCGGCATCCTGGCTCAAGTGGGCCATCTACACCATTACGCCAGCGCTGAAGATCCCGACGCGCTGCGTCAGGAAAGAAGTGAATTCGCCGCGCTAGTCGGTCACCACCCCGGGCCTTGCAACACCGGCAATTCCGCTGCGCTGTGCGGTGCGGCGCCTGAAGCGCTGGATGATAGAACACAATGGTTGCGCTGTGGCCTGCTGCTCTTCGGCGCGAGCGCCTTGCCGGGGGTGACCGGGGCTGATCTGGGCCTACGTCCTGCAATGAGCCTGCAGGCGCCTTTGCTTGCAGTCCGTCACATACGGGCCGGCCAGACGGTGGGATACGGTGAAAGTTTCCGTACGCAGCGCGATACCTACATCGGCGTGGTGGGAGTCGGCTACAGCCATGGGATCCCGCGCAGCCTATGGCAGCACGGGCGCTTACTTGCCGGTCATGGTGGCCGCCCCGTTCCAGCGGCCGGCCGGGTAGCCATGGACACCCTGACGGTCGACCTGGGGCCCGACGCCCCCGAGCAGCCCGGCGACGTCATGACGCTGTGGGGACAGACGGCCGGCGGCGCCCACTTGCCTGTCGAGACCGTCGCCGCGGCATGCTCCACCATCGCCGCAGAGCTGTTAACCAGCCTTACCGCGAGGGTGCCGTTACAGGCGGACAGTTAGCACTACGCTTCCGAGCGCTCCGCCGCCCGGCCACCCGGCGCCATTTTCCAGAACATTAGCGTGCCGGCCAGGTACATCACGCCGGTCCAAACCAGTGCGGCCGACATGCCGATGCCGGCAAACAAGGCGCCCACCATCAGCGGCCCCAGCATTTGCCCGAATTTGTCGGCCGCGCGCATTACCCCCGTGGCGCCGGCAGCCCCGTAGTGCTGCACGGATTCGCGTGCCAGCATGTAGGGGGTATGGGCGGCCCCTGCCAGACAGCTGGCCACCGCCAGGAGGAAGACGGCGGCGGTTACCCCCCACAAGCCGGGCGCCCATAGCAACAACAGCAGGCCGCCCGAACCGACCAAGCCGCCTGCGGCTATCCAATGCCTCCAGTGATAGGTGCCATCCATGAGCCGGCCCAGCCATGGGCCGATGTAAATCACGCAAAAACCGTAAAGCATGATGACCCGCCCGACGTCGGCGGTCGTGGCGCCCAGCGCGTCGAAATAAAGGGGTAACGCGTAACTGAGCAGGCCGACCTGAGCGATGGAGAATGGCACCACGCTTCCGACCAGAAGGGCGACATACCCCTTGTCGCGCAGCAAGGCACCCAGCCTTGGCTGCGAACCCGCCCC
>JAJUGH010000015.1 GCA_029268265.1 Alcaligenaceae bacterium
ACCAGAGCCGGGATCAAGGTATAGCGCACGTTCTGCAGAAACACGAACATGACGATGAACACCAGGATCATGGCTTCGAACAGTGTGTGCAGCACCTGTTCGATCGACAGCTCCACGTAGGGCGATGTGTCGTACGGAATGGCGTAGGTGATGTTCTCCGGGAAGAACTCCGAAAGCTCCTCCATCCGCGCCTTCACGCCTTCGGCAGTGGAAAGCGCATTCGCTTCCGGCGTGAGCGATATGGCGAAGGCGGCCGTGGGCTTGCCGTTCAGGCGGGCACCGAACATGTAGTTGTCGGAGCCAACTTCGATACGCGCCACATCAGACAGCTTGACCGTGGAGCCATCGACATTGGAGCGGAGGATGATGTTGCTGAATTCTTCCACCGTGGCCAGTTCCCCGTTCACCACGATCGGCGCGGCGGTACGCTGCGACGATGGATTGGGCGGCGAACCCAGCATGCCGCCGGGAACCAGGCGGTTCTGCGCGGAAATGGCGGCGTTGACCTCCGCCATACTCAGGTTGAAGCCCACGAGTTTATCGGGGTCCACCCAAATGCGCATGGCCCGCGGCGCAGCGAAGAGCTGGAAGCGCCCCACGCCTTCCACACGGGAAATCGGGTTTTGCAGGTTCCGGGTGATGTAGTCGGCCAGGGCCTCGGCGCTCACCGAGCCGTCGGTGGAGGACATGGTCACCACCATCAGGAAGCCGGTGTTGGTTTGCGAGACCCTCAGCCCCTGCTGTACCACGGCCGCCGGCAGCGATGACGTGATGTTGGAGATCCGGTTCTGTACGTCAACCTGTGCCAGATCGGGGTCGGTGCCCGGCCGGAAGGTCACGCTCAATTCCATCTGGCCGTTGGAGTCGCTCACGGACTCGTAGTAGAGCAAGCCCTTCGCACCGTTCAGCTCGTTTTCGATCACGCTGGCCACGGACGTGGCGACGTCGCCCGCCGAGGCACCAGGATAGGTGGCCTGGATGTTGATGGTGGGCGGCGCGACTTCGGGATATTGCGCGACCGGCATATTGGGAATCGCCAGCAGACCCGCCAGCGTGATCCCCAACGCGACGACCCAGGCAAAAATCGGGCGTTCAATGAAAAACAGCGGCATGGAGATCCCTCAATCCTTGGCGGTAGCGGTGGTCGGAGCCGCGGCTGCGCCAGCCTGACCCTGGCTCGCGCCCTGGCTTTCCGTCTGCTGAGTGCCGCTCTGGTCGGCGTTCGGACCCGCATTCGGACCAGCGTTCTGCCCACCGGCCGCGCCTTGCGCGGCATTCCCGTTCTGCCCCTGGCCGCCCGGATTCCACGGCATGGGCTGGACCGGCGCGCCGGGCCGGATTTTCTGGAAGCCTTCGACGACCACCATGTCGCCGGCTTGCAAGCCCTTGTAGATGAGTGATCCGTTCTCGAAATCGGGGCCCACGGCCACGGCAACGGGGTTCACCACACCGTCGCGTACGACCATGAGGGTGTTGAGGCCGTCAGGTGTACGCTGTATCGCCTGCCGCGGTACCAGCAATGCGCTTTCGTCCATGCCTTGCTGGACGCGCACACGCACGAACATTCCGGGCAGCAGGATTTCTTCGGGATTGTCGAACTCCGCGCGCAAGGTTACCTGGCCGGTCGTGGGATCGACCGCCACGCCCGAAAACAACAATGTGCCATCGTGCGGATAGACAGAGCCGTCGTCCAGCAACACCTGCACGGCAACCCGCTCACTGGAGTTCTTTTTCAACACTCCGCTTTCCAGGGCCTTGCGCAGCGCTGCCAGTTGCGTGGTCGATTGCGTGATATCCACATAGACGCGGCTGAGTTGCTGCACGGTTGCCATCTGCGTGGCGTTCTGTGCACTGACCAGAGCCCCTTCGGTCACCAGCGATTTTCCGATACGACCATCGATAGGCGACTCGACACGGGTATAGCCCAGATTGATCTCGGCCGAACGCACGGCGGCCTCTGCGCCGGCAATGGCGGCATCCGCCTGCTTCGCGGCTGCAACGGCGTTATCGTATTCCTGTCGACTGATGGCGTTGGACTTCACCAGCTTTGCATAGCGCTCGGCCTGCACCCGGGCGCTGCCGGCATCCGCTTCCGCGCGCAGCAGATCGGCACGCGCGCGATTGAGTTCCGCCTCGTAGGGAGCCGGATCGATCGTGAACAGCAGCTGCCCCTGCTTGACCTCGCTGCCCTGCTCGAAGTTGATCTCCTGAACGATGCCGGTAACCCGTGCACGGATTTCTGCTTCCTGGATGGCTTCGACGCGACCCGGCAGTTGGGTGTAGATTTCAGTAGGCGTGGGCTCGACGGTCACAACACTGACCGGAACTTTCATGGCCGACATGTCGGGCTGGGCGGGATCATCACCACATGCGGCGAGCGTTGCTGCGGCCGCAAGCGAAAACATCAAGATCAACCGCCTGTTTCGCAGGCCTGACAACGACATACATACCCCCAGATGACCCGGCGCGACACGGCCGGAAGATTTGTTATTCGTATGGAAACGGCGGCTGGGCAGGCGCCGCCGAAAAGCTGCCAGTATAAAGCGAAAATGGGCCATATCGCGGATGGTTTTCATTCGCGTACGGCATGCTGATTGCAATGCGAAATCCAGCTCGACCCGCTCGGGGCGGGACCGGTGCCCCCGAAGCAAAGAAAAGGAGAAGAAACGATGAATCGACCCGTCCGGAAATCCGTGTTGGGCAGCGTCATGCTGCTCGGTGTGCTGACCGCCTGCGGCACCAACACCTACCCCACCGCCGACAACTACCCGCCGGATCCTCCACCGCGAGTGGATACGCCGGATGCCCGAAATCAGATGCAGTATCAGGACGACGCCTCGATCACCAGCAGGGTGCAGGCGGCCGTACTCGGCGTCCCCGGTATCCACGCCCATAATCTTCAGGTTTCGACCTATGATGGCGTGGTAACGCTGCGCGGCACTGCCTCCCATGCCGACGCGGCACGCAACGCAGTGCAGGCCGCACGCCAGACCACCGGTGTGAGATCAGTCGAGTACGACATCCACGTACAGCCGTATTGAAAACAAGAAAGCCGACACCCCAAGGTGTCGGCTTTCTTGGCCGAGTGGTGGAATGCTCACCGGGGGGCGTCCGGAGACCGTGGAGTCCCGGTGGTGGCTCCAGGGGTCGCCCCAGTGGTGCCGGTCGTGCCAGTCGTGCCCGTCTTCACCCCGCTCGTGGTTCCGGTTGTAGTCCCGGTTGTAGTCCCGGGCGTGGTCCCGGACGCCGTACCGGTTGCTGCTCCGGCCGTCGCGCCGCCGGTGGTGCCGGCCGCGGTACCCGTCGTGGTGCCGGTTGCCGCGCCAGTAGTGCCGGCCGTCGTATTACCCGGATCCGTCGGCTGCGGGGTCGGCGGTGTCATGGGATCGAAGTCTTCCCATTTGCCGTCCCGCCAACGTCCTTGTGCGCGCTCGATCTGTGTGCCGCCCGCCTGAGCGAGCAGTGTCGCAATCTCTTGCGCCCTTTCCCCCGCCGCATTGACCGCCAGCAATACGCCTGCGGGTCTGCCTTCCGAAGGAGCCTGGCTGCGATGCGGCTCTTGCACATGCTTGCGCCGGCGATCCATGCCGCTCATGGCCCCCGCCAGCGAGCCGACATAGGCACCCACCCCCGCACCGGCGAGGATCGGGATGAATGATTCGGCAAAAGCAGAAACGATCACGCCGCCTATGACGGCGCCCACGGCGCCCAGCAAGGCTGCGATGCCTAGCGCTCGAGCCGGGGCAGGCCGCGTGTTGGGATCTGCCGCCTGGTCGCCTCCCATGCTGAAGCTATCGTGCGCTCCTGGCGGATTTACGAAGAAGACATGTAGCGAGTCTTCGTGCACGCCTGCCTGCATCAGGCGCTGCGCAGCGGCATTTGCGGCATCAAAAGTGGGAAAACGTGCTGCGATGATTAGCGTCATGTCCTAGGCCTCCGCACTTGTTGTCGGTTTATCTGAAGCAAGCTTCGTGCCGTTGGGCGGCGCAGAGGGCGAGCGCAACTCATTCAGCAGATACCACGCTCCTGCGATCAAAACGGGGCCTATGTAATAGAGCGCCCGGTAGACCAGAATGGCGCCCAGTACCTGATGGCGCGGCACGTCTGATACCAGCGTAATGAATACGTATTCGGTCACCCCCAAACCGCCGGGAATATGGGCAATGGCGCCGGCGATGGATCCGATCAGCAAGGTTCCGAGAATTGTGGCGTAGGGTGTGTCGCCCGGCATGACGGTATAGACAATGAAGCCCATCAGCGACCAGTTGCACGAGGCCAACACCAGTTGCAGCACCGCAATGCGCCATTCAGGCAGCTCGATGGCATGGCCCCGTATATTCCAGCTGCGCGTCCTGGACCTGGCGCAAAGAGCGAGATAGGCAAACGCGGCCACCACCATGAGGACCCCGATGACCCGCAGGGGTCCGCCGGAGATCTCCCAGGATTCAGGCGGCTGCACGGCCCCGGAGGCAAAAACCACCCCGCCCAGCAGACAGTATCCGATCCAGTTGGTCGTGATGCTCAGACCCATGATGCGGATGATCTGGCCCGGATTCAGTCCCTGCTTGCCGTACATTCTCAGGCGCAGAGCCAAGCCACCCACGGCTGCACTGAAGTTCATGGTGAAGGCATAACTAATGTACGCAATCATCATGGTCCGCCACCACGGCACGGCATGGCCCAGATACCACTTCCCGAGCAGGTCGAAGCCGGTATAGACCACGTAGCTTGCCACCACGGCCCCAGCTGCGATCCATAGTGACGAAACGGGCGTATCGAGAATGGCGTCGACCACCTCGCTCCACTCGATGGTCAGACCGACACGGACCAGCAGGGCCACGATCAGGCAGACAAACAATACAGTGGCCACGCGCTTGATACGCGGCATGTTCTCGCGGATGCGGCTGCGCAAGCCTCCGGCCCGGGCGGTCATGGCTTGCCCTCATGCAGATTTTCCAGGCCGGCATCCACCGTGGTGAGCTTCGGCTTCCTGGCGGGGAACCGCCCGGCCCATGCGGGAAAGCGCCTGAGAAAGTGAAAGACGAAGACCCCGAGGAACACGCGCTCGATGCGGCGCCGCGGCCGACTGGCACGCTCCATGAGCCGACACTGGTTCTCGACCAGATCGTCCAGCCGCTCCTGCAGGCAGGTGGCAAACTCCTGATCCTCGATCATGACATTGCCTTCGAGGTTCAACGCCAGGCTCAGGGGATCAAGATTACTCGAGCCCACGGTAGCCCACTGCCCATCGACCGTCGCGACCTTGCCGTGAAACGGACGCTCGCAATACTCGTAAATCTTCACGCCGGCGGAAAGCAGGTAGTCATACAGCATCATCGCAGCGAAGCGCGCGGCCGGCATGTCAGGCTCGCCTTGCAGTATCAGAATGACCTCCACACCGCGCTGCGCCGCACTGCGCAAGTCCCTCAGTAAGGAATAGCCCGGGAAGAAATACGCGTTGGCAATGGTGATGCGATGGCGCGCCGCCCGGATTCCAAGACGATACTGTTGCTCGATGTCGTTGGTGTGTTCGTCGTTATCTCGCGTCACCCAGGCGGCTACCACCCCGCCGGGCCGTTCCTGCGGACGCTTGCGACGCCACTTCAGGCGTCGCCAGAAGCCGCGCTCGCGGGTGCCTTCGGCAAGCAGCTTGAGCACATCGGCTTCAATGTCCGCGACGATGGGACCGCGCACGCGAACGGCGTAATCTTGCTTGGCGGTGGGCCCGGTTTCGATCAGGTGGTCCGCACCGAAATTGATGCCGCCCACGAACGCCACCTGGCTATCAACCACCACAATCTTCCGATGCAGGCGCCGGAACAGGTTGGTTCGAAGCCCGAACCGACGAGGCTTGGGATCGAACACGTGCAGCCGCACGCCGGCCGCCACCAATTCGTCGATATACGCGGACGGCAAATCCGCCGTCCCGTAGCCGTCCACCGTCACATCCACCTGGACGCCTCTGCCTGCAGCCTCGACAAGAACCTTCAGCAGGTCTCTTCCAACTCGGTCATCGAAGATGATGAAGGTCTCGATCAGCACGCTGCGCTGGGCCGCGGCAACGGACTCGTATACGGCGGGAAAGAACTCCTCGCCATTTTCCAGCAGTTCGAAGGCATTGCCCTCTGTCCATTTCACCGGCATAGCGATACCTCCGCAGCAAGCGGCGCATGATCGGAAAGCCGCGCCCATGGGTGACGCGAGAGCTTGACCGGGTGGAAGCTTCCCACGTTGCGCACATAGATACGGTCCAGTTTCAGAAACGGGAACTGCGCGGGGAACGTCCGGGCCAGCCTGCCGTGTCGCTCGAAATGGATCTCCTTGAGACCGGCGCACCCTGCCAACACACGCTGGGCACGATGACGCCAATCGTTGAAATCACCAGCGATGAACAACGGCTCGCCTGCAGGTACGTCTTCGTCGATATAGCGGCACAGCATATCGAGCTGTGAGGCTCGATGTGATTCCTTCAGCCCCAGGTGCACGCAGATTGCGTGCAGATCGAAGCCGAGATTGGGTGGCCGCAACACACAGTGCAGCAGACCTCTGGCTTCCTGCTTTCCCACGGATACGTCGATATTATCGTAGGCGGCAATCGGGAACTTGGAAAGTACGGCGTTGCCGTGATGCCCGTAAGGATAGACGGCGTTGCGTCCATAAGCGAATTCCGGCCAGATGGTATCGGCCAGGAATTCATATTGGCTGGTGGTCGGCCACTTGGCCAGACGGCGTGCATGACGATGATGAGCGCCGAGCACCTCTTGCAGGAAGACGATGTCGGCTTGCGTGGCCCGGATGGCCTCGCGGAGCTCATGAAGGATGAACCGGCGGTTGAATAGAGTGAAGCCCTTGTGAGCGTTCACCGTTAGCAGGCGCAGCGTATTGTGGGGTTTTTCCTTTTGCATTCAGGCTTGCCGTGTGAACAACCGCCCACACCTAGCAAACCTCATGCCGCCGGGTTCGCCGGACGCACAGCGCAAAGAATCGGATCGGAATCCTGCGGCGCTTTCTCAGCTCAGCAGCAGCGCGTCGTCGGCCAGCTGTTCTCCGCGCACCCGCTCGAACATGTGCAACAGGTCTTCGACGTTCATGCCCCTGCGCTCATCGCCCGCCACATCGAGCACCACCCTGCCCTGGTGCAGCATGATGGTGCGTTCGCCGACGTCGAGCGCCTGCCGCATGCTGTGCGTGACCATCATGGTGGTGAGCCGGCTCTCCTCGACGATGCGTACTGTCTGCTTGAGTACGAAGTCGGCCGTGCGCGGGTCCAGGGCCGCGGTGTGTTCGTCGAGCAGCAAGATGCGCGAAGGCTGGAGCGCAGCCATCAGGAGACTGACCGCCTGGCGCTGGCCGCCTGATAGCAAGCCGATGCGATCGGTGAGCCGGTTTTCGAGACCCAGGCCCAGCGTGGCAAGCCGTGCGCGGAAGTCTTCCCGCATGGTCGCCCTGACCGCCCTGCCCAAGCCACGACGCTGACCCCGAGCATGGGCGAGCGCCATGTTCTCTTCGATAGTGAGGTCTTCGCAGGTACCGGCCATGGGATCCTGAAATACGCGCGCGACCTGCTTGGCGCGTTCCCACACAGGCTGGCGCGTGACATCCTGCCCGTTGATGAGGATATTTCCCGTATCGACCGGGATGTCGCCAGACACCGCGTTCAGGAAGGTCGATTTGCCGGCGCCGTTGGAACCGATCACGGTCACGAACTGCCCAGCCGGAATATTCAGCGTCAGCCCCTGCAGCGCCCGCGTCTCGATCGGCGTACCCGGATTGAAGGTAATGTGAAGGTCCTTGGCATCCAGCATGATTCAGCTCCCCTTCTTCCCGCGCAACCGCTGCTTCAGCATGGGCACCACGAGCGCGAACGTGACCAGCAAAGCCGTGACGAGATTGAGATCCTGCGCCTGCAGGCCAATGAAGTCGGCATTGAGGGCCAGTGCGACAAAAAAGCGATACAGCACCGCGCCGATGATGACCGCCATCGTAATGACGAAGAAACGGCGCGAAGGCATGATGCTTTCACCGATGATCACGGCTGCCAGGCCAATCACGATCGTGCCGATACCCATGGAAATGTCCGCGCCGCCCTGCGACTGGGCGAACAAGGCCCCCGCGAGCGCACACAGCGCATTCGAGATGGCCATGCCGGCCAGAACTCGACGCCCCGTTGCGACACCCTGCGCCCGCGCCATGCGCGGATTTGAACCAGTCGCCCGCATGGCCAGCCCCGTCTGGGTGGAGAAATACCAGTCGAGCAGGAATTTCACACCGATGAGCAGCGCCACCAGCAACAACGGCCGGAAAATGTAGTCGCGCATGCCGGAAGGCGCCAGCACGTTGAAGACGGTGGGTTCCAGAATGAGCGGCACGTTGGGGCCGCCCATCACGCGCAGATTGATGGAATACAGGGCGATCATCATCAGGATGCTGGCAAGCAAATCCATGATGCGCAACTTGACGTTGAGCCAGCCCGTGATCATGCCGGCAAACGCGCCCGCCGCCGTGGCCACCAGTGTGGCCGTGAAGGGATCGGCGCCCACGCTGATGAGCGTGGCGGCGGTGGCGCCGCCTAACGGAAAGCTGCCGTCCACCGTGAGGTCGGGAAAGCGCAGGATGCGAAAAGAGATCAGCACACCGAGAGCCACCAGCCCGAAGATCAGGCCGATTTCAAGTGCGCCCCACAATGAATATATGGACATGATGAACGACGGCGAGGCGGGAAATGAACGGGGCGGGCTGCCTTACGCAACCCGCCCCGACCGGGACGCTCGAGTTTACTCGATGACCTTGGTGGCGGACTTCACGAAGGCGTCGTCTAGCGTGACGCCCTGCTTCTGCGCCGCACCCGGATTCACGAAAAGCTCGAGGTTGTCGCTGGTTTCGGAGGCGATCTGCCCGGGATTTTCGCCGCCCAGGATGCGGGCGACCATACGGCCGGTCTGCATGCCCAGGTCGCGGTAATTGATGCCCACCGCCGCAATGGCGCCGCGGACCACGCTATCGGTGTCGGAAGCGATGAGCGGCACCTGGGCGTCGGTGCCGACCTTTACGAGCGCTTCGTAGGCCGAAACGACGTTGTTGTCGGTGTTGGTGTAGATGACATCCACCTTGCCGACAAGGCTACGCGCGGCCGCGCCCACGTCGACCGTGCGGGGAGCCGTGGCTTCCACCAGCGTCATGTCCTGTTCCTGAAGCAGCTCGCGCATGGCCTTGACCACCACCACGGAGTTCGCTTCGCCCGGGTTGTAGACCATGCCAACTCGCTTTGCGTCAGGCACGACCTTCTTGATCAGCTCAATCTGGCGTTCCAGCGACAGCCGATCGGACACGCCCGTGACGTTGGTGCCGGAAGCGTCCATGGACGGTACGAGTTGAGCGGCCACAGGGTCCGTCACCGCCGAGTAAACGACGGGGATGTCTTTGGTGGCGGCCACAACGGCCTGGGCCGAGGGCGTGGCAATGGCCACAATGGCATCCGGGCGATCACCCACGAACTTGCGGGCAATCTGCGCCGCAATGGCCGTATTGCCTTGCGCGGTCTGGTATTGCCACTTCAGGCCTTTTTCTTCGGTGTAGCCGGCTTCGGCAAGCGCCTGCTTGACGCCATCGCGCACGGCATCCAACGCCGGATGCTCGACGATGGAGGTGACCGCAACCGATTGTGCCCACACGGGCGCCTGCGCCGTCAGGCCGGCGGCAAACAGACCGGCAGCAAGGGTACGGGCGAAGAATTTCGACCTCATGGGAAGCTCCTTGGCAATGATGGAACACGGCAATTCGCCGCGAATTCGCGTAAGTGTATGTGAGAACAATCCGCTTGTCGCCGGGGAAATCCCCGGACGCTCAGCGTCGAATCTGAGCTGCCTGCTGCTGCAGCTGGTGCAGGATGTCGCGCGCCCAGCGTGATGCCGGAAGTCGGTACTGCTGCTCCACCACCCGGGCACGATCGAGAAAGTCGCCCACCGACACGTCGAAGAGGTCGCCCTTCACGCCGATGGCGATGCGGTTGCCCGCGTCGATCTCGGGAAGCACCAGCAGGCCTTTCGGAAAGGCCGCCCGCAAGCCTTTCAGATTTGGTTCGAAGCTGGCGTGCTCGCCGAAGAGATTCACCGTAATGACGCCGTTGTCGGCCAGCGCGTGGGCGCAGTCGCGGTAGAACTCGGGCGAGCCTCGCACCGGACCCTGGGCGGTCGAGTCGTACAAGTCAACCATCAGGGCGCTGAAGCGCCCGATGTTGCGTGGCTCACGTATCCAGTCAGCGGCATCGCAATGATCGATACTGGAACGTGGCGACTCCGGCAGTCGGAAATGACTGCGGCAGATTGCCGTCACCATGGGGTTCCATTCCACCGTCGCGACTTGCGAAGGGGTGTTGCGCAGCGTGTAGCGCAACAACGCGCCTGCGCCCAGGCCGAGAATACCGATATGGTCTTCGGCCTGGGGCTCGACCAACAGCAGCCAGGCCATCATTTGCTGCGTATAGGCCAGTACCAGATCGTTGGGCCGACGCAGGCGCATGGCGCCTTGCACCCACTCTGTTCCGAAATGCAGGTAACGCACCCCTGCCAGCTCGGAAATGGTCGGCTCGTCGTCTTCCCAGGGCGCGTAATCGGAATGCTCGGCCACCTGCTCAGACACGTTCGAATACCGCCGCGATCCCCTGCCCGCCGCCGATGCACATCGTCACCAGCGCATACCGGCCCTGAACACGCTCCAGCTCGTGCAGCGCCTTCGTCGTAATGATGGCGCCCGTGGCACCGATCGGATGGCCCAGGCTGATGCCGCTGCCATTGGCGTTGACCTTGGCCGGATCCAGGCCGAGTTCCTTGATCACGGCGCAAGCCTGTGCCGCGAAGGCTTCGTTGGATTCGATGACGTCCAGCTGGTCGGCGGTGATGCCCGCACGCTCCAGCGCCAGACGCGTGGCCGGCACAGGCCCGATGCCCATGTACAGCGGCTCGACGCCGGCGTGAGCGTACGAGACGAGTCTGGCCATCGGTGTAAGGCCGCGTTGGCTGGCCGCCGTCGCACTCATCAACAGCACCGCAGCGGCGCCGTCATTCAGGCCCGAGGCGTTCCCTGCCGTCACCGTGCCGTCTTCCTTCACGAACACCGGCTTCAAGCCGGAAAAATTCTCGGCCGTAGCGCCCATGCGCACGTGCTCGTCAGTGTCGAAAACGACTTCGCCCTTGCGGGTCTTCTGCACCACCGGAACGATCTGCGACCGGAAATAGCCGTTCTTGATGGCCTGTTCCGCGCGGCGGTGCGAATCGAGGGCCAGAGCGTCCTGCTCTTCGCGACTGATCTCGTAGCGCTTGGCCACGTTCTCAGCCGTCACACCCATATGCACGCGCTCCAGCGGATCCGACAGTGCGCCGGTCATCATGTCCAGCATGGCGGCGTCGCCCATGCGGGCACCCCAACGCTGGGCCGGGGCAACATAAGGGGCGCGGCTCATGCTTTCGGCGCCACCACCAATTGCCACTTCGGTATCGCCCAGCTTGATCGACTGTGCGGCGCTGATGATCGCCTGCAGGCCCGACCCACACAGGCGGTTCACATTCATGGCAACAGCATGGTCCGGCACGCCGGCATTGAGCGCCGCCACCCGGGACAAATACATGTCTTTGGGTTCGGTATTGATCACCTGCCCGAACACAACGTGCCCCACATCGGACGGAGACACGCCGCTGCGGTCCAGGACCGCCCGCAATACCGTGGCGCCAAGTTCCGTCGGAGGAACATCCTTCAGCGAACCGCCGAAATCGCCTACTGCGGTCCGGCAGGCCGCCACGATCACCACATCTTCCATGTCCGATCTCCTCATTGTTGTGCTGCAACACAAACCATCATGATAACTCGGGGGTCCAGAAGCCCCAGCCATTCCGCCCTTCCGCCTTTACGCGGTAGAGCGCGGCATCGGCTTTCTTCAGTAACTCGGCGGCGTCCTGCGCGTCTTGCGGGAATAAGGCGATACCAAGGCTCGCCCCGATCTCAATCTCGGCATCGCCTACGACATACCGTTCGCCGACGCCGGACACCACTTTCTGCGCGACCGTTTCCACGTCTTGCAGATTCGAAACGTCCTCAAGCAGGATGACGAACTCGTCTCCGCCCAGGCGCGCCACCAGGTCGTTGGCCCGAAGGCAGCCCCGCAAACGGCCGGCGACCTGCTTCAGCAATTCATCGCCGACGTCATGCCCGTATTGGTCGTTCACCGCCTTGAACCTGTCCAGGTCCATATACCCCACGGCACAACCCTGCCCCGATCGCGCATGCCGCAACATCGCGCGCTGCAGATTCTCCATGAGGAAAAGCCGGTTGGGCAGGCCCGTGAGCCCGTCGTGCAATGCCAACGCGGCAAGGCGCTCCATATATTCCCGTTGCGCCGAGATGTCGTTGAACATGCCGATATGATGCGTCGTGGCACCATAGTCGTCGCGCACGGCACTCAGGCTCAGCAGTACGGGAAACTCGCTTCCGTCAGGGCGCATCGCCCACGCTTCGCCTTCCCAACGGTCTTTGAAGGGCGTTTCTCCCTGACCCCGATGGAAGAACACATCGCCGCGCTTGCCGGGGCTGCGGTGCAGGAGTTCGTCGAGGCGCCGCCCCACCGCCTGTTCGGCCTCATGGCCGGTCAGATGCGTAAAGGCGGGGTTCACCTGCACGACCCGGCCTCGCACATCGAGAATCATCACCGCTTCGGCGGCCTGTTCAATGGCCGCCGCCGTAATTCTTGCCGAGGTCTCAAGGCGCCGCTGCGCCGTGATGTCCTGGATGGTGCCGTGCAGGCCCACCACCTTGCCATCACTTCCTCGCCGCGAAGCCGCGCGGATGGCCATGGTTTTCGGCGTGCCTTCGTGATCGTGCAGCACGTGCTCGAGCTCAACGGTTGACGTCTCTCCCGACATCAATGCTCTGAACGCCGAGTGCAGCTTGGCGTGCTCCCAGACGGGCACGCGCTCGAGGTAACCGTCCAGGGTGCCGCGCGCCTCTTCCTTGGGGAGGCCGATAATGTTCGCACCGTCTTCGCTGCGCAGGCGCCCCGTGAAGGGATCGAGATGCCAGTCGGCCAGACCCGCGATCCGCTGAGCTTCGACGAGCCGCGCATGCTGCCGCTGCAGGGTGCCTTCAAAGAGCTTGGCCTGGAGAAAGCGGCTGATGTCCGCGCCAAGCGCCCGGTACAGGGCCAGCGTTTCCTCGTCCATTTCCACGGGCTCACGCCGCATGAACTCCATGGCACCGTAACGGTCGTCTCCCGCGCTCAGCGGCACGGCAATGGCCACTTGCAGCCGCGCACGCGACGCTGCGGCCGCCCTCGAGCAGCCGCCTACACATGAAAGGTCTTCAACATAGACAACGTCTTGCGCCTCTAGTGCCCGCGCCGCCAGGCAGCGTCCGCCGTGGACTTCGTCGTGAGGCAACTGGCCTGGCAACATAAACCCGGGAGCCACCCATTGATGATGCTGAAAGCCCGTTTCCCCTTGCAGGATCCATGCTGTCGCGATATCCCAGTGCTCCGACTGCGCAATGGCTGCCAGGAATTCGGGCACCACCGACTCCACAGACTTTGCCGTCGTCAACATGCCGACCACCTGATACTTCAGCTGAAGTCGGCGAGCCAACACCTCGTGGGAAACTGAACCAGGGAAATTAGACGAATCGTGCACAATAAACCGGTGTGGCGGGATGAGGATCATCCATGCGGCAACGTACTGTTATATACCGAAAAAAGGGAACCGCCTACAATGCCGGCCATGAAAATCGCTACCTGGAATGTGAACTCCCTGCGGGTGCGGCTCCAGCACGTACTGGACTGGCTGCGCGACAACCCGGTCGACGCGCTATGCCTGCAGGAACTGAAGCTGGCCGACGAACACTTCCCGCTCGAGGCCTTTACCGAGATCGGATACCACGCCGTATGGGCGGGGCAACGGACTTATAACGGGGTGGCCATCCTCTCGCGCCAGCCCGGTCGCGATACGCAACGCAACCTCCCCACCATGGAAGACCCGCAAATGCGCATCATCGCCACCACCTTGCCTTCGACTATCGGTGACGTGCGTATCATCAGCGCCTATTGCCCCAACGGCCAGGCCGTCGCCAGCGACAAATACGAATACAAGCTGCGCTGGTACGCCGCCTTGCGCGAGTGGTTGACGAAGGAGCTGGAAGCCCATCCGCGGCTTGCGATTCTGGGCGACTACAACGTGGCGCCGGCAGATGAAGACGTGCATGATCCCGCCAAATGGGAAGGCGACGTCCTGGTTTCCGAACCCGAGCGTGAAGCGTTCCGCTCATTGCTGGATCTGGGGCTCACTGACGCCTTCCGCCTGTTTGATCAGCCCGAGAAGTCGTTCTCCTGGTGGGATTATCGGCGCTTCGCCTTTCGCCGCAACGCCGGACTGCGCATCGACCACATCCTGCTGTCTGATTCACTGCGCCCCCTATGCACGGCCTGCCACATCGACAAAGCGCCGCGTGCACTGGAACAACCGTCCGACCACGCGCCGGTCGTCGCCACCCTCGCTTTGGGAGAATGACCATGGCCATCGAAAGTCGGGTAGTGAGCCATTTCGAAGACGGCATCGTGCTGGACGTGATTGCTGAAGAGCTGCCGCTGCGCGCCTATGTGGCCATTCGCCCCCCTGACCCGGAGGCGGTGGCCGGCTTTGTGCCGCCTGAGCAGTTCGAGAGCGGCTCACAACTGCATGTGGCCGCGGTGAGCAGTACTGATGAGGCGTCCGCCGTGGTGGAAGACGTCCTCTTCAATATGGATCCGGACGATGCAGTGGCTTTTTTGTGCGCCGATGCCGGTAGCTGGTGGGCCACGCTGGAGTTGCTCGGATACGTGCCGGAGGCGGGTCCGCTAGAATAAGCATTTTGCCCGCCCCCAACATGTCGCAACCTTCAGGCAACGTATTCATGGTGGTCGCCCCCAGCGGCGCCGGTAAATCCAGCCTCGTCAACGCCCTGCTCCAGCACGAATCCAGCATGGTGCTCTCGGTTTCCTGCACCACGCGCCCACCGCGGCCGGGTGAAGAACACGAGAAGCACTATCGCTTCATCGGTGTGGATGAATTCCAGACGTTGCGCGACGCAGGCGCCTTGCTGGAATGGGCGGAGGTCCATGGCAACTTCTACGGCACACCGCGCGACCGCATCGATGAGGCATTGCGCGCCGGGCGAGACGTGCTTCTGGAGATAGACTGGCAGGGTGCGCGGCAAGTTCGGCAACACATTCCGGGAGCGATCGGCATTTTCATTCTGCCGCCATCCATCCAGGCGCTCGAAACGCGGTTGAAGAACCGCGGGCAGGACGAAGACCATGTCATTGCACGTCGGCTACTGGCCGCCGGCAGCGAGATGGCCCACGTCTCGGAGTGTCAATATGTTATTATTAATCAAGAATTTAGCGTTGCTCTGGAAGAGCTCCGCAGCATCGTTCTGGCGGCCCGGTTACGGTATGCCACCCAGGCGATACGCCATGCAGAGCTCTTCAGCCAGTTGGGCATCAGCAAGACTGAAAACTGAACATAATCAACACAAGTAAAAAGGAACGCACATGGCCCGTATCACCGTGGAAGATTGCCTCGACAAGGTTCCCAACCGTTTCGCCCTGACGCTCGCGGCCACTTACCGTGCCCGTGAGCTTGCCCAGGGTCACGAACCGCGCATCGAAAGCAAGAACAAGCCCACCGTCACCGCATTGCGTGAGATCGCTCACGGCCTGACCGGGCTGGAGATGCTGCGCAAAGTTCCGACCTGAAACTAAGGCGGGTGGCGCGATGGCTTTCACTACCCTCCGTGGCGCCTCTTCGGGGTTGCTTGCCGTACTGAAGAAAGGGCCGCGCCTGCGCCGGCGGCGCAGCGCTGCGCCCGTGGCACTGCAGGAGTCGCCGGCCACCGCACCCATTGCGTCGCTTGCGCCGCTCACGGAAGTCATCCGTCATTACCTCGATCCCAAAGAGATCGAGCGGGTCCGCGAAGCCTACCGCTTTGCTGACCAGGCCCACCTGGGTCAGTTCCGTGCCAGCGGCGAGCCGTATATTTCGCACCCGATCGCCGTCACTGAAATCTGTGCCGGCTGGAAACTGGACGTCGAGTCGCTCATGGCGGCGCTGCTGCACGACGTCATCGAGGACCAGGGTGTTACCAAGCAGGAACTTGCCGAACGCTTCGGCACCGATGTGTCGGAAATCGTCGACGGCCTCTCCAAGCTACAGAGGCTCGAGTTCGCCTCCAAGGCCGAGCAGCAAGCGGAAAGCTTTCGCAAGATGCTGCTGGCCATGGCGCGAGACGTTCGCGTCATCCTCATCAAGCTGGCCGACCGCCTGCACAATATGCGCACGCTGGGAGCCGTCAGCCCGGAAAAGCGCCGCCGCATTGCGCGCGAGACGCTGGAAATTTACACGCCCATCGCGCACCGCCTGGGCCTGAACGCACTATTTCGCGAACTGCAAGACCTCTGCTTCCAGGCGATACATCCGAACCGCTATCGGGTCCTGCAGAAAGCCATGCTGGCCGCGCGCGGCAACCGCCGCGAAGTCCTGAGCAAAATTCACGACGCCGTAAGCGCCGCCCTGCCGGCAGCCGGCATCGAAGCCGAGATCAGCGGGCGCGAGAAATCGCTCTACGGCATCTATCACAAGATGAGCGAGCAGAAGAAGTCATTCTCGGACGTGCTCGACATCTACGGCTTTCGCATCATCGTGCATACCCTGCCTGAGTGCTATCTGGCGCTGGGTACGCTGCACCAGCTTTATCGCCCCGTGCCGGGCAAGTTCAAGGATTACATCGCAATCCCGAAGCTCAACGGCTACCAATCCTTGCACACCACGCTGATCGGCCCCTACGGCACACCCGTGGAATTCCAGTTTCGCACCCGCGACATGGACCACGTCGCCGAAGAAGGCGTGGCTTCGCACTGGTTGTACAAGGACCCCAACGTTTCGCTGAACGACCTGCAAAAGCGCACCCACCAGTGGCTGCAGTCGCTGCTCGACATCCAGAGCCAGACCGGCGATTCCGGTGAGTTCCTCGAGCATGTGAAGGTCGACCTCTTCCCAGACGCCGTGTATGTCTTCACGCCGCGCGGGAAGATCATCTCGCTGCCGCGTGGCGCCACGCCGGTGGACTTTGCCTATGCCATCCATACCGACATCGGCAATCAGGCCGTGGCGGCAAAGATCAACGGTGAATTCGCGCCGCTGCGCTCCGAGCTCAAGAGCGGTGACGCGGTCGAGATCGTCACGTCAAGCGCGTCACGGCCCAGCGCGCAGTGGCTCAACTACGTACGCACCGGCCGTGCCCGTTCCGAGATCCGCCATTATCTGCGCACCGTCAAATATGAAGAGTCGGTCGCCTTCGGCCGACGGCTGCTGCAGCAGGCCCTGAATCAGATCAACCTGCCCTTCCCGGCTGATGATGACCCGGAATGGGAAAAGCTCGCCAAGGGCTCGGGTGCCCAATCGAGAGACGAAATCCTGGCCGACATCGGCCTGGGCAAACGCCTGGCCGCCGTGGTGGCGCGCCGCTTCGCCCCCGAAAATGCGCTGGTGGCCACGACCGCCGCGGTCTTCGATGAGATCACCTCCACAACCGCCGCCCCGATCCTGATCCACGGGAACGAGGGTCAGGCCGTGCAGCTTGCGCCCTGTTGCGGCCCGCTACCGGGAGACGCCATCATCGGCGGCATCCGCCTGGGCCACGGGCTGGTGGTGCACATGGCCGAGTGCTCGGTCGCGCAGCGTCAACGAGCGCGCGAACCAGAACGCTGGCTGCCGGTGGCATGGGATACCAAAACCGCCCGTCACCTCACCACCCGGCTGGATGTCACGGCGCTGAACGAGCGCGGCGTGCTGGGCCGTCTTGCCGCCGAAATCACGGAAGCCGACTCCAACATCCTGCACCTCACCATGCAGGAAGACGTCGGCTCAACCGCCGTCTTGCACCTCACCCTGCAAGTAGACAGCCGGAATCACCTGGCGCAGGTCATCCGCGCCATCCGCCACGTCCCCCAAGTAAAGAAAATCGTCCGGGTTAAGGGATGAGCCAGGACACAGGACAGTCCACTGCGGACTGTCCTGTGCCTGGCGAATCCGAGCGGCATGCAGGCCGCGAGGTGGGGGAGCTCGGCGAATCGGAGCGGCATGCAGGCCGCGACGTGGGGGTGCCTGGCGAATCGGAGCGGCATCCAAGCCGCGACGTGGATGAGGCCCGACCAGCAACAGTCCCTGCGGACTGTTGCGCGCCGGACGAATCCGAGCGGCATGCAAGCCGCGACGTGGAGGGCTGCCCCGCCTTTCCCTAATCCAGCTACTTCCCCAAAAATATCGCCGGATCCACGCGGTTTCCGTTCAAGCTCACGTTCCAGTGCAGATGCGGGCCCGTCGCACGGCCGGTCGCGCCGACCTTTCCGATCACATCGCCGCGCTTCACTTCCTGCCCCTTCTGCACCGAGATGGAGTCCAGATGGCAATACATGGTGATGAAGCCCTGCCCATGATCGATGAACACCGTACGACCATTGAAGAAGTAATCGCCCACAATCGTCACCACGCCATTGGCGGGTGCCTGTATCGGCGTTCCCTTGGGAACGGCGAAATCCAGCCCTGAGTGGGCATTGCGCTCTTCTCCATTGAAGAAACGGCGCAAGCCGAATGGGCTGGAAGTCCTGCCCTTCACGGGAGCGTCCAGCAGCACATTGCTGGGGCCCACCGGGCGGAACCGTGCGTAGGCCTCCATCTGCTCGGCGTGTTCACGCCGGTAGCGCTCCAGCTGGTCGGGGTTCGGGGTCACGTGGGACTGGTTCTTCAGCTTGATGTGCTGGCTCGCGTATTCCTTGGTGCCGACATCAAAGGACAGCTTCTGCACCTGGCCGCCAGATCTGACTTGCAGCTCATGCCGGCCGGCGGCAGCCTTCAGATCGATGCCGGCCACGGCGATCCATTCGCCGTCACTATCCTTCACGACCATGACTGGTGCGCCGTCATAACTGACGGAGGGCGGCTGTGCGGACCGCCCCAGCGGCACCACGGCGACACCGCCGGGCACCGGATGATGAAGGGTTCGTGCGATATATCCGGCCGCTGCGCCAGGGGTTACAGCCGCGGCTTGCGTGGTGGCGATCGTTTTGCCAAGTGCCTGGAGAGACGGCGTGGCATCCACCCGGGGCCCAACTAGGCAAGCAGCCAGCGCAACCACAGCAATGGGCACCAACCGTGAACGCAGCCGCTTCTTTGCAAGCGACATGTGCGTGAGTACAACAGGCATTTTTTCTCCCTTTCTACCGCGACAGCCAGTTTACCGCGACGCAACAGGGGTTAGCGTGCTCATGGATTTCCCTGAAGCCGCCCTTCCAGCCGTTGATCCTTCGGGATGCCCCTCTACAATCATGCGAGCACGATTCAGCCCCGGCCGAATCGCGGAGACAAACATACACGTCCGAGGACTCAAAGCATGAGAAAAACACTTCTGTTGTCGGCGATCGCCGCTGCCGCCCTTTCGTTCCAGGCGCAGGCAGCCACCAAATGGGACCTTCCCACCGCCTATCCGGCCTCGAACCTGCACACCGAAAATCTTCAGGAGTTCGTGAAGGACGTCAAGGAGCTTTCCGGTGGCGAACTCGACATCACACTGCACATCAACGCATCGCTCTTCAAGGCGCCCGAAATCAAGCGCGCCGTGCAGTCGAACCAGGCACAGGCCGGTGAGATCCTGCTCACCAACTTTGCCAACGAAGATCCGGTCTATGCGCTTGATGGCCTGCCCTTCCTGGCAACCGGTTACGATGCCGCATGGAAGCTGTACCAGGCCCAGAAGCCGGTGCTCAGCAAAAAGCTGGAAGCGCAAGGCATGATGCTCCTCTTCACCGTAGCGTGGCCGCCGCAAGGCATTTATGCCAACAACGAGATCAATACCGTCGATGATCTGAAAGGACTGAAGTGGCGCGCGTACAGCCCCGTTACTGCCCGTATCGCGGAGCTCGTCGGCGCTCAACCCGTAACCATCCAGCAAGCGGAACTGGCCCAAGCGATGGCTACGGGCGTCGTCAATGCCTTCATGACCTCCGGCTCCACGGGCTGGGACACCAAGGTATATGAGCACATGAAGCGCTTTTACGACACGCAGGCGTGGCTGCCCAAGAACGCCATCCTGGTGAACAAGAAGGCCTTCGAGGCACTCGACGACAAGACGCGCGACGCCTTGCTGAAAGCCGCCGAGGCCGCCGAGAAGCGTGGCTGGGAGCTCTCCCGCGAAAAGACGCAATGGTATCTCGACAACCTTGCCAAGAACGGCATGGAAATCGTCAAGCCTTCGGAAGAGCTGATGGCCGGACTCGACAAAGTCGGCGACACCATGCTTGAAGAATGGCTGAAGCGCGCCGGCGATGACGGCAAGCAGATCATTGATGCATATCAGGCGCAATAAGTATGCGACGATGGTTGGACGCGTTGTACACGGCGGCGGGCGTGCTTGCCGCCGTTTTCATGGTAGGTGTTCTGATCTGCATATCGCTTGCGATCGCGACCCGCCAAATGGCGATCCACATTCCCGGTTTGGACGCCTATGCGGGTTACTGCATGGCCGCAGCGGGATTCCTGGCTCTGGCCCATACTTTTAAAAAGGGCGAGCATATCCGCGTGACGCTTCTTCTGACCTCGCTCCCGCCGAAAGGGCGCTTGCGGGTCGACGCCTTTGCCCTGATTGTCGGTACCGTTATCGCCGCCAGTCTGGCCTGGTTCAGTGTCAAGCTCGTGCTCGATTCCCACGCCTTCAGCGACGTCTCCACCGGCGAAGACGCCACCCCCCTGTGGATACCACAACTATCGATGGCCATCGGTACGGTCATCTTCTTCATTGCCATGCTGGACGAAACCATTCGTCGTGTGCGCGGCCATACCGACGAAACAGCACAGGAAACCCCGCTGCATGAATGAGATTCTTGTCATCACCATGCTGGTGGTTTCCATCGTCGGTTTTCTCGCGTGTGGCGTATGGGTCGGCCTCACGCTGGCTGGCGCCGCCTGGCTGGGCATGGAGATATTCTCCGCCCGCTCCGCCGGCGACGCGATGGCGATCACGATCTGGGGCGCCGCTTCAAGCTGGACCCTCACCGCCCTGCCGCTTTTTCTCTGGATGGGGGAAATCCTTTTTCGAACCCGCCTGTCTCAGGACCTGTTCAGCGGGCTGGCGCCCTGGCTGAACCGCATCCCGGGGCGCCTGCTGCATACGAACATCATCGGATGTGCCATCTTCGCGGCGGTTTCGGGTTCGTCGGCGGCCACCGTGGCCACCATCGGGAAAATGACGATTCCCGAGCTTGGCCGCCGTGGTTATCCCCAAGACAAGGTGCTTGGCACGCTCGCTGGCGCCGGTACATTGGGTCTCATGGTCCCGCCCTCGATCATCATGATCGTCTATGG
>JAJUGH010000016.1 GCA_029268265.1 Alcaligenaceae bacterium
CAGCACCACAGCACCGGCTCCATCACCGAACAGCACGCAAGTACCGCGATCGTTCCAATCGAGGATGCCGGAAAAGACTTCCGCGCCGATCACCAGCGCCGTCTTGGCGCGGCCGGCACGAATGAAAGCCTCCGCGGTAGTGAGCGCATAGACGAAACCGCTGCAGACTGCCTGGACGTCAAACGCAGCCGCGCCTTTGCTTCCCAGCTGAGCCTGCACCAGGCAGGCCGTGCTCGGGAAAATGAAATCGGGTGTGGAGGTGGCCAGCACAATGAGATCGAGCTCCGAGGCATCCACGCCGGCATCGGCCAGGGCAAGCTTCGAGGCCTCGGTGGCGAGCTGGCTGGTCGTGACGCCCGCGTCGGCAAGGTGCCGCTGCCGGATCCCGGTCCGCTCGGTGATCCACGCATCGGAGGTTTCAATCTGCCGAGTCGCCAGATCGGCCGCCAGATCGTCGTTGGTGACCACGCGCGGCGGCAAATAGCCGCCCGAACCGATTATCTTGGCATAAGGCATAGTGTGCTTCCAGGCTCCGCCGCTGCGCCTTGGCGCACTAGGCGGGAGTTTCGTCTGATGTATTGACGGCAGCTACCTGCATGCGCTCGCGAAGATGCGCAATGGCTTCGGTAGTGCCGGCCAGCAGGCCGTTGTGGACCGCTTCACGCGTGCGCTGCAACGCATGCCCGAAGGCATAGGCGTCGGCAGAACCGTGGCTTTTGATGACAATGCCACGCAAGCCCAGCAGCGCCGCGCCATTATAACGACGATTGTCCACCTTATCGCGCAGGCGATTGAGGACCGGCCGGGCGATCATGCCCGCACCCATCGAGAAAACATCGCGCGTGAACTCGGCGCGCATCATGGATGCCACCATACGGGCTACGCCCTCGATGGACTTCAGCACCACGTTGCCCACGAAGCCGTCACACACGATCACGTCGACGGTACCTTTGCAGATGTCGTCGCCTTCCACGTTGCCGTAGAAGTTCAGGCCGCTCGTTCGGAGCAATTCGGCCGCCTGTTTGACGACTTCGTTGCCCTTGATGACTTCTTCACCAATGTTCAGCAAGCCCACGGTGGGCTGCCGGCGCTGGTCCAGCGCCCCCACGAGCGCGGTGCCCATGATGGCGAACTGCAGCAGATGCTCGGCGGAACAATCAACATTTGCGCCCAGATCGAGCACCGTGGTGGCTCCGCCCTTCACATTGGGGATGAAGGTCGAGATTGCCGGACGGTCAATGCCGTCGAGCGTTTTGAGCACGTAGCGCGACACCGCCATGAGGGCGCCGGTATTGCCCGCGGAAATGCAGGCGTCGGCCCGGCCGTCCTTGACGGCCTGGATCGCCACCCGCATCGAGGAGTCTTTCTTGCGCCGCAGGGCGATCTCTACCGTGTCGTCCATAAGGACGACTTCGGACGCCGGAAGGATTTCGTACCAGCTTGCGCCACGCACGTTTTCCTTACCGAGCGCCTGCTCGATAGCTTCAGGGTTACCCGCCAGCAGGAACTGCGTGTCGGGGTGGTCCTTTGAGAATTGCACGACGGCCGGGATGGTGACCGACAGACCGTGGTCACCGCCCATGCAATCTACCGCCAGGCGTATGGGTGCCGAAGACATCTACGGAGCATTCCCAGCCGTTGTCGTTGTGCGGACGAGTATTACTCGTCGTTCTTGGTCTTGATTACCTTGCGACCACGGTAGAAACCGTTAGGGCTGATGTGGTGACGCAGGTGCAGTTCACCCGTCGTCGGTTCGATTGCCGTGGGCGGCGTGGTGAGCGAATCGTGCGAACGATGCATGCCGCGCTTGGACGGACTTTTCTTGTTTTGCTGAACGGCCATGATGACTCCTGTTAGATCAATCTTTCTTTAGCTTCGCCAGCACCGAAAATGGCGATGGGCGGTCGGTGTCTCCGCCTTCCGCTGACTTCAACGCATCGGGCAGTGACGGACAAACTTCGTGTTTGGGCACATATGGCAGCGCGAGAATCAGTTCATCCTCGACGAGCTCCAGCACATCGAAATGTGAGGATCCTGCCACGCGATCCGGGGCGTCCGGATCTTCTTCCGTGTCTTCGTCTTCGATTTCCGATTCGGACTCGAGCAGCTCCAGGCGGCTCTCGGCAGTCAGTTGCAGGTCGAACGGCTGCAGGCAGCGCTGACACTCCAGCGTGACGACCGCATCAGCCCGCAGCGACATAAAGCGCCGGCCAAGCTTGTCGGTTTCGCCAGCGAGCGACCAGCTCACCTTGCGCTCGGGCTGCTCGGGCAAACCTTCAAGAAGGCGATCAAAGCCGGCAAGCGCAGCCTCGCCACGCAGCTCGCGCTGCAAGCGGGCCAACTCCCACGTATCGACGAATCTATTGACCTGCACCGTTTCGGTATCAAGCACGAAGAAAACGTAGAATAATAGCTGTTTGGCGCCCTTCGAGTCAATCCAGCCAGCCACCTTCAACCAGCCATGCGTCTCATTCTAGCCTCAAGCTCACCCTATCGACACGAAATGCTCACGCGGCTCGGCCTGCCATTTACGGCAGTCTCGCCCAACGTAGACGAAGCCCCCCTTCCCGATGAAGCCCCCGCTGACCTGGCGCTGCGGCTTGCCCGCGCAAAAGCGGCAGCCGTGTCACAGCAGCATCCCGGTGCGCTGGTCATTGGGTCTGACCAGGTCGCCACCTTCGAAGGAAACCTGATCGGCAAGCCGGGCAGCCACCAGGCGGCCACGGAACAATTACGCATGCTGAGCGGCCGCCGTGTGGACTTCCATAGCGCGCTTTGCGTCACGGACGGCGCCCGCGAAGAAGTCGACGATGTCATCACCACCTGCGTGTTCCGCGAGCTTGACGATGCCGAAATTGAACACTACCTGCTGCGGGAGCGGCCCTACGATACCGCCGGCAGCGCCAAGGCCGAGGGTCTCGGCATCGCGCTCATGGAAGCCATGCATGCCTCTGATCCGACCGCCATCATCGGCCTCCCGCTCATCGCCCTGTCGCGGATGCTGCGCGAATTCGACATCAACCCCTTGCTGGCCGCGGCCGGAGCCCGCGCATGACGGCCGGTACCGTGCATCTCATCCCCGTCGGCCTGGGCGACGCGCCGGTATCTTCGTGGTTGCCTGAAGAAACCCGCCGCGTGGCCGGCCGGCTAGATACGTACATCGCCGAAAACGCCAAGACCGCTCGTGCGTTTCTAAAGACCATCGGTACGGAGCGGCCGCTGCAGGAAATCACCATTCATACACTGGAACGGGACACCGACGCCCGCCAGATTCGGCAGTGGCTTGAACCGCTGCGCCGGGGCGGCGAAATCGGACTCGTTTCCGAAGCAGGCTGCCCAGCCGTGGCGGACCCGGGCGCGAAAGTGGTGGCGACGGCGCACAGCATGGGCCTGCGGGTTGCTCCCTGGGTCGGCCCCTCTTCGCTGCTGCTAGGCCTCATGGCCAGCGGACTGGAAGGTCAGCGATTCGCTTTTCACGGTTATGCCCCCGTCAAGACTGACGAGCGCATCCGCAGCCTGAAGGCGTGGGAAACGGCATCGCGACAGCACGGGCAGACTCAGCTCTTCATCGAGACCCCCTATCGGAACGACGCCATGTTCCAGAGCCTTCTTCAAGCCCTAAAGGGCGACACCAGGCTCTGCATTGCGCGTTCGCTGACCACAACGGACGAATGGATACACACCCTCAGCATCGCAGAATGGAAACAACACCCGGCACCCGAGCTGGGCAAACGCCCCACTCTCTTCCTTTTCCTCGCCTCCCGATGATCCGCCGCGGCGCCCGTATGGGAGTTGCCGCCTCAGCGCTTGCCATCCTGGCGGCCTGCGCCGGCACAGGCCCCGCCGGACTCAAGATCGACCGCAGCCATCAAGCCGTCAGCCAGAGCAGCCGGGCGGGCTTCGTCGTCCTGCATTACACGAACGCTCATACGGAGCGCGCCCTCGACATCCTGACGAACCGCAACGTCAGCAGCCATTATCTGGTGACGGATGATGATCCGCCCATCGTCTATCAGTTGGTCGATGAGGACCGCCAGGCCTGGCATGCCGGCGAAAGCGAATGGTATGGGCGGACCTATCTCAATGCATCATCTATCGGCATCGAGATCGTGAACGCCGGCCCACGGGGCGACGGCTGGGAGCCGTATCCCGATTCGCAGATCGACGCCGTGATCGCTCTGGTGAAGGACATCGTGGCTCGGCACCAGATCCAGGCTCGAAATGTGGTTGGTCACAGCGATATTGCCCCGGGGCGCAAACAGGACCCGGGACCCGCCTTCCCATGGAAGCGCCTGGCCGACGCCGGCGTGGGCCGCTGGTACGACGAAGCCAAGGCGCAGGGCCTGACGGAGCGTTATCGTCGCGACGGCTTGCCACCCATGGCCTTGATCCAGGAGAAGCTGCGACGTGCCGGATACGCAGTGCCGGACACCGGTACGCTGGACGCCGCCACACGGAAGGTCATCCGGTCATTTCAGATGCACTACCGCCCTGCCCGCTACGACGGCGAGCCTGACGCAGAAACGGTGGCGATTCTTGATGCCCTACGCTGATCCAGAGCGGCCGCTGCGGACGTGGATTCGCAGCTTGCCGGGCCTGATGCTGCCGCGGCCTCAGCGCCCCATCCGCTTCAACACCCATCTTGCCGCCAATAAGCCGGCCAACACCACGGCATAGACGATGGGTTCGCGGTAATCCACCTTGCCGCTGCGCACCAGCCAGAAGTGCCATACCGATAGGATGGCGACCAGGTAGACACTGGTGTGCAGCCGGCGCCAATTGGAGCCCAGCCGGCGTATCCACCCCTGGGTCGACGTCATCGCGAGCAGCACCATGGGAACGAAGGCCAGCACACCCACCCATACAAAGGTTCGCTGCAGGATGTCCGCCCACATCTCGGTGAGCGACCATCCACGCTCCCAGTAGGCCCAGCCCAGCACGTGCAGCGTCGTATAGAAGAAGCTGAACAGGCCCAACATGCGCCGCAACCTTATCAACGCGGGCATTCCAAGCGCACGCCGCAGCGGTGTGATGGCCAGCGTGATCCAGAGGGTCACGACGGCCCAGATGCCGGTGGAGCGGATCAGATACTCGGGCGGATTCGCGCCGAGCCCTTCCGGCCCCATGGCAAGATAGATCCACCGAAAGACGGGATACAGGCCCAGCAGGAATATGAGCGGCTTGATGCGTGCGATGTTCACTTTCACGCTGATCGACCGGCCTCAGAAGTCACGCCGCAAGTCCATGCCGGAATACATGGACGCCACCTGCTCCCCGTAGCCGTTAAACATGCGCGTCTTTTCGCGGGGCGCCAGGATGTGCGTGCCGATGCGCCGCTCAGAGGCCTGGCTCCAGCGGGGATGCGGCACCTCGGGGTTCACATTGGCGTAGAAGCCGTATTCAGTCGGCGCCGCGATCATCCAGCTGCTGAGCGGCTTTTCCTCAACGCAGCGTATCCGCACGATTGACTTGCCCGACTTGAAGCCGTACTTCCACGGCACCGCAAGCCGCATCGGCGCGCCGTTCTGGTTCGGCAACACTTTTCCGTACAGGCCAAAGACCAGCATGGTGAGGGGATGCATCGCCTCGTCCATGCGCAGCGCTTCCACATACGGCCAGTCGAGGATGCCCCGCGAGACGCCGGGCATGTTGTCCGGCTGCAAGGCCGTCTCGAACGTTACGTATTTCGCGTTACCCGTGGGCTCCACCTGGCGCAAAAGTTCAGAAAGGGAATAACCGATCCACGGGATCACCATGGACCATGCCTCTACACAGCGCAGGCGATACACGCGTTCCTCGAGCGGCGCCAGTTTGCGCAACGCATCGATGTCGAAGGTTCGCGGCTTGAGGACCTCACCCGCGACCTCCACCGTCCACGGCTCCGTGACCATACGTCCCGCATGGCGACGCGGGTCGCCCTTATCGGTACCGAATTCGTAGAAGTTGTTGTAGCCCGTGATGTCGCGCCAGCTGGTGGGCTTGTCGAGCACCGAGTGTCTGGCATTGGCCGTGCCCGGAAGATCAGGCCTGGATTCGTCCACACCCGAAGCCGCGATGGCGGCCGGCCCCGCTGCCGTGAGAGCACCCAGCGCGGCCGCCTGTTGCAGCCAGCGCCGCCGCTCGCGGTAGATTTCTTCCGGTGTGATTTCGGATGCGGGGACGAAAGGAACGCGAAATCGTGACATACCGGCTCCTTGAAAAAGGATGGCCGCCGGACTCAGAGACGTTGCGTGAGCCAGTCGCGCATTTCCCTGACGCTCGAGACCATGACCGTAGGCTCTGATGTCACTAGTGTACGCTTGCTGTGCGCGCCATAGGTGACCGCCATGCTGTCCACCCCGGCGCTGGCGGCCATTTGGATGTCATGCGTCGTATCGCCCACCATGATGACATCGCGGGGGTCGAGATCCAGCTGCTTCATGATGTCGAACAGCATGGCCGGGTGCGGCTTGCCGCGCGACTCATCGGCGCAGCGCGTGTAGTCGAAGTGCGTGGTGAGCTGCTTGGCGGTCAATACGCGGTCGAGCCCCAGCCTTGTCTTGCCGGTGGCCACACCCAGCCGGATATCCCGGCCTCTGAGATCTTCGAGTAGCGGCAGAATGCCGTCGAACAAATCCAGTTGCTGATCGAACCGGAAGAAGTGATGCCGATACCGATCAATGAACATCGGGATACGGTCTTCAGCCAGCGTGGGGGCGCAGCGCCGCAAAGCCGCCGGCAGGGAAAGGCCGATCACCCAGTTGGCTTCCTCGGTGGACGGCACCGGCAACTCCATGTCGACGCAAGCCGCCTGAATGGCGCCCGCGATCGAGGCCGTGGAATCCATCACGGTCCCATCCCAGTCGAAGATTACCGCCTTGTATCGCTTCAATTTCCTTCCTCCAGATATTCCAGGAGTTCCGTGCATGCCGCTGGCAGGGGCGCCTGAAACACCAGCTCTTCCCCGGTGATGGGATGCGGAATCTCCAACCGACACGCATGCAGGAACATGCGCTTGAATCCGATGCGCGCGAAACGTTCGCGAACTTCATCGGGGCCGTATTTTTCATCGCCCACTATGGGGTGCCCGCAAGATGCCAGATGCACCCGTATCTGATGCGTGCGGCCGGTACGGAGCTCGGCGCCGACCAGGGTATAGCGGCCGTAACGTTTCAGACATGTAACAATAGTGTGCGCCGGCTTGCCTTCCGCATCGACCTTGACCCGCCGCTCACCATGGGCCGTCAGCCATTTAAGCAATGGTTTGCGCACATGCTGACGCTCGTTCACCCAGTCGCCCACCACGAGCGCCTGGTACATTTTGCGGCCGGCGCTCTCGCGCATCATGTCGTGTAGCGACACCAGGGCCTTGCGCTGCTTGGCGATGATGAGCAACCCCGAGGTCTCGCGATCCAGCCGATGGGCGAGTTCAAGAAAGCGCGCTTCCGGCCGCGCCGCGCGCAGCTGCTCGATGACACCAAACGAGACGCCGCTGCCGCCATGGACGGCCACGCCGGCCGGCTTGTCGATCACCATCAGTGCCTCGTCTTCGAACACCACGGGGAAAGATAGCGCGGGCACCTTGCGCGGCTCACCGGCGGCAGGAAGCCGCAAGGGCGGGATGCGCACCATGTCGCCCACGGCCAGCCGGTGGTCGGCCTGTACCCGGCCCTTGTTGACGCGGACTTGTCCGTCGCGTATCGCCTTGTAAATATGGCTTTTGGGCACACCCTTGCACTCGCGCACCAGGAAGTTGTCCACCCGCTGGCCGGCGGAGTGCTCATCGATGGCAAGCAGGCGCACCGCCGGACGCCCGGACGGGGCTTCGGACGTTTTACGCTGGGGGAAAAGAGGCATATAATCGCGTCAGCCTATAGAAGCTGAAAAAAACGCCGGCGTAGAGATGCAAGGGTGCGTCTCCGTTGGGCGAACAGGCTCCATTGTACTGCCCCGATTTCAGCTTCTGGGTCATTAGGTCGCCGGGCCGGCGTGGTGGCATGACAAGCGGAAGATCGACATTCCCGCTGTATGCCGACGAACCGGTTCCCGCGTGCGGCAATGAATTTCAGCAGAATTTGTCATTCTTTTTGCACCAGGCGCGACATCGCGACTGCCGTTCCCAGCAACTTATATATCGTCAACCACTACAGTGAATTTGACCTCAGTGCTGACTGAACCACGCACCCCGACATCCCGGTGCGCCGTGCCGTCCTGACAAACCGGGGGGCACCGCGTAGTGTTTCAGCCCTGCCCCCTTCTACTGTGAATTCAACGCCCCACACCGAGTGACCCGCGGTCGTGCGCCGATAAACGGTGCGCCATGACTACGGAGAATCACACTCATGAAACGGATGTTGTTCAATGCAACGCACCAAGAAGAATTACGCGTTGCGATTGTCGATGGTCAGAAGCTGATCGACCTCGACATAGAAACCGCCGGGCGTGAACAGCGCAAAGGCAATATCTATAAAGGGGTCATCACCCGAATCGAACCCGGCCTCGAGGCCTGCTTCGTCAACTACGGAGAAGACCGCCACGGCTTTCTCCCCTTCAAAGAAATAGCCCGCAGTTACTTCAAGGAAGGCATCGATGTACGCACCGCGCGCATCCAGGATGCACTGCACGAAGGGCAGGAACTCATCATCCAGGTCGAAAAGGAAGAGCGCGGCAACAAAGGCGCGGCCCTGACCACCTTCATTTCCCTGGCCGGTCGCTATCTGGTCCTGATGCCGAACAATCCACGCGGCGGCGGTGTGTCGCGCCGGGTGGAAGGCGAAGACCGCCAGGAACTGCGCGAGACGATGGATCAGCTCGATATTCCGCAGGGAATGAGCATCATCGCGCGCACCGCCGGTATCGGCCGCAGTGTGGAAGAGCTCCAATGGGACCTTTCCTACCTGCTCCAGCTGTGGAACGCCATCGACGGCGCCGCCCGCGACAACAAGGCCCCCGTCCTCATCTATCTCGAGTCCAGCCTGGTCATCCGGGCCATCCGCGACTACTACTCGCCCGAAATCGGCGAGATCCTCATCGATACCGAAGACATCTACGAGCAAGCCACCGCCTTCATGAGCGTGGTCATGCCGGATAACGTCCAGCGCGTGAAGTTCTACCGCGACGACATCCCCCTGTATTCGCGCTTCCAGATCGAACATCAGATCGAGACGGCCTACTCACGCACGGTCCAGCTGCCGTCGGGCGGCTCGGTCGTGATCGATCACACGGAAGCGCTGGTTGCCATCGACGTGAACTCCGCACGCGCCACGCGCGGTGCCGATATCGAAGAGACAGCCTTGCGCACCAACCAGGAAGCGGCCGACGAAGTCGCTCGCCAGCTGCGCCTGCGCGACCTCGGCGGCCTGATCGTCATCGACTTCATCGACATGGAGGATGGCAAGAATCAGCGCATGGTTGAACAGCGCCTGCGCGATGCACTGCGCTTTGATCGCGCCCGCGTGCAGATGGGCAAGATCTCGCGCTTCGGCCTCATGGAGCTTTCGCGCCAACGCCTGCGCCCTGCCCTGAACGAAGGGTCACACGTCACCTGCCCGCGTTGCACCGGCACGGGTGTCATCCGCGACGCCGAGTCCAGCGCGCTGCACGTACTGCGACTGCTGCAGGAAGAAGCCATGAAGGACGGCACCGCGGCACTCCACGCCCAGGTTCCGGTCGACGTCGCCACCTTCCTGCTCAATGAGAAGCGCAGCGACATCGCGAAAATCGAATCGCGCCTGAAGATCAACCTGGTGCTGATCCCGAACAAGAATCTCGAAACGCCGCATCACCATATCGAGCGCCTGCGCCACGATGATCCTCGTCTGGACGAAAGCCGCTCCAGCTTCGAGTTGGTGACGGAATCGGAACAGCCTGAAACGTGGTCGCCTGCACGCGCCCAGGATGCCAAACCGCGCCCCGAAGCGCTGGTGAAGAGTCTGACGCATTCCCAGCCCGCCCCGGTGCACCAGACACCCCCGGTGGCTGGCCCCGCTGCGGCCGCCACGGCGACTCCTGCCGAATCCACCGGCCTGTTCAAGCGCATCCTCAATTGGCTGACAGGCAGTGCCAAGCCCGAACCCGTGGTGGAGCCGACGCCTGAACCCCAAAGCTCGCCGGCCAAGCGCAGCCGCTCCGATCGCGGTCAGGGCCAACGAGGCGATCGCAACCGTCGCCGTGACCGCCGTCCCGAAGGCGAAGCACGCAAAGAAAGCGGCTCCTCGGCCAACCGCGGCCGTCGTCCTGCGGTAACAGACGGCGCCGTCGCCCAGGAAGCTGAACAGAAGGCACCGGAGACTGCTCGCCAGTCGCTGGCCCCCGAAGCGGGCGAAGCCGCTGCGACAGGCACCCGTAGCGGCCGCGGTCGCCGCGGCCGTGGTCGTGGGCGCCGTACCGACGAAAACGCAAGCCAGCTGGCAGAAACCAGCGCGGATGTAAGGGCAACGCGTGTGGCGGATGAGTCTGCCTCTGCCGCTCAGGCCGGCGCCATGGCCGGCACCGCCGCAACGGCTGCCGGAACCGACACGGCGAACGAAGCGCTGACTTCTGCCGCATCGGTGCTGCCCGAAACGCCCATGGCCGCTACGGCCGACGGCGTCATGTCGGGGCCTGATGCCGATATCGTCGACGACAATACAGAGCAGACCGAACCGGAACGCAAGCGTCGTCGCCGTCGCAGCCGTCGTGGCCGCCGCGGTGGTGAAGGATCCGAAGCCACTACTGAGGTATCCGCAACCGACATCGAAGCCAGCGAAGTGACCGACGCCACACCGGCTGAAGTAGCGCCGTCCGCCGAGCAGCCCCAGGCACCGGCTGAACAAGTGCCGGCACGCGCCGAGCCGCAACAGACCGGCACCGAGCCAGGCGAAATCGAGGAACTGGCCGCGCCAGATGCCCCGATCGAGCCCGCTCCTGCCAGCACACAGGCCGAAGCCACTCCTGCTGCACAAGACCAGGCGGTGGTTTCCGAAGAGCCTGCGGCGACTCCTGTAGCGGTGAGCACACCGGAACGCGCCCCTGTTCAGGAAGCGCTGGCCGAGGAGCCGGTTCAGGCATCCGAGGCACAACCGGCGGAAGCAGAAGCAACGCCAGTGGCAGCTGAAGAAGTTCAGCCGGCCGCTGAAGCAGCGCCGGTTGTAGCCGAAGCAGCATCCCCTGCAGCCGAAGCAACGCCGGTCGCAACGGAAGAAGCACCCGCTGCAGCCGAAGCAGCGCCGGTCGCAGCCGAAGAGTCGCAACCGGCGCCCGCTGAAGTGGCGCCGGCCGCTGCTGAAGAAGCGCAACGGGCCGCTGTCGTCACGGAACAGCCGGCATCCAGGCTGAACGGCCACACCGGCGCTGCATCGCAAGATGACGCCCTGGAAGCCGCCGGCTTGCAGCTGGTCGAGACCCGCAGCCGTCCGGAGCCGGTGGAATCCGCGGAGCCGGTACGTCTGGGCCGCCCACGCAAGTCACGCAGCAGCGCGGCAACCAGTGAGCCTCTGCAGCAAGTGGAAACGCAGCAAGGCAGCTGATGCTACCAGCAGGCCCGCCCGGGGGGTGGGCCTGCTGTAGTATCGCCCGATCGGAACGGTGCCCACCTTCGGACCGGCACCAGTTCATGAAGCACAAAAAAACGCCCCAAATGTCGGATCCCATTCCGAATTTGGGGCGTTTTCTTTTCAAGGGCCGGGCGGGCCTGCCAAACTATGCCAGCCAGGCCGGTCACCCGACCGGCTGGAGGACAAGCGTGCTGCGCTTAGCCCTGCACTACGTCAGCGGGCTGACGCATGAGCAGCGCCAGCAGGTGTGCCAGTTCACGGCGCATTTCGCGACGGTCGACCACCATATCGATCGCGCCCTTTTCCAGCAGGAATTCGGCGCGCTGGAAGCCTTCCGGCAATTTTTCCCGGACGGTCTGCTCGATGACGCGCGGCCCGGCAAAGCCGATCAGCGCCTTGGGTTCGGCGATGACGACGTCGCCCATGAACGCGAAGCTGGCCGACACACCGCCCATCGTGGGGTCAGTGAGCACACTGATGAAGGGCAGACGATGCGCCGCCAAACGGGTCAGCATGGCGTTCGTCTTGGCCATCTGCATGAGAGAGAACAGGCTCTCCTGCATCCGCGCACCGCCAGAGGCGGCCACGCAGACAAAGGGGCTATGGTTGTCGATGGCGGCTTGTACACCGCGGCAGAAGCGCTCGCCCACCACCGTGCCCATGGAGCCGCCCATGAATTCAAATTCGAAACAGGCCAGCACCACCGGCACCGCGTGGACGGACCCACTCATCACCACCATGGCTTCCGTCTCGCCGGTCTGCTTCACCGCTTCCGAGACGCGTTCGGGATACTTGCGGGAATCCCGGAACTTCAGCGGGTCAACCGGCCGGGTGGTGTGACCGATTTCGGTACGGCCTTCCGCGTCAAGCAAAGCATCGATGCGCATCCGCGAGCCGATACGCATATGCTGGCTGCAGTTCGGGCACACATTCAGCGTGGCCTTGAGGTCTTCCTTGTACAGCACCGACTCGCAGCCCGGACACTTGACCCACACCCCCTCTGGCACCCGCTTGCTGGAGGCAGTGTCGCCTCCGTTGTTGCGGTTAATACGCGGAGGAAGGATTTTGTCTATCCAACTCATTGTTCTTTCCCGAATATTCCCGGACTATGGCCGGGCGTTGTGCGTGACTGGAGCGCAGCTCAGAGTACGGCTCGTACGCTCGCCAGCCACTCCGCGGCGGCTGCGATGGCACGTGCGTCACTCTCCTGCCCGGACAGGCCTTGTGCCTGCGCCGACTGCACCGCTGCTTCCATGGTTTCGATGATCTTGCTGCCAATGACGACCGCATCGGCAGACTGTGATAGCTTGCGGGCGCTTTCCGGATCCCGGATGCCGAAACCCACACCTACCGGTATATGGACATGCCGGCGGATGAGGTCGAGCCGCCGCGCGACGTCTTCGGTGTCGAGATGACCAGCCCCGGTGACTCCCTTGAGCGAGACATAGTAGACATAGCCGCGTGCCACCTTGGCCACGGCCTGTATGCGGGCTTCCGTAGAAGTGGGCGCCAGCAGGAAGATGGGGTCGACGTTGGCCGCCCCCAGCATCTGGGCGAATTCCTCGCTCTCTTCCGGCGGGTAGTCCACCACCAGGAGACCGTCCACCCCTGCCGCTTGTGCAGCGTCACAGAATGCCTGCTGGCCCATGCGCTCGATCGGGTTCGCGTAGCCCATCAGCACCACGGGCGTCGAGTCGTCTTCCTGACGGAACGTGGCAACCATCTCCAGCACCTGGCGCAAGCCGGTTCCACGCGCGATGGCTCTTTCGGCCGCACGTTGAATTACCGGGCCGTCGGCCATTGGGTCGGAGAACGGCACGCCCAGCTCGATGATGTCGGCACCGGCATCAACCAGCGCATGCATCAGCTTCGGTGTGGCGTCCGGCGACGGATCGCCTGCGGCGATATAGGGAACGAGCGCGGTGCGGCCCGCCAACTTGGCGAAAGCGGCCTGAAGCCGCTCATTGGAAACGTTCATGGAGCTACGACCTTCCGTCACAACTGGATGCCGCCGTATTCGGCGACGGTATGCATGTCCTTGTCGCCGCGGCCCGACAGGTTGACCAGGATGATCTTGTCGCGTGACAACGTCGGTGCCATCTTCACGGCGTGCGCAATGGCGTGCGAAGACTCCAGTGCGGGCATGATGCCTTCGTAGCGGCAGCAGTCATGGAAGGCCTTCAGGGCTTCCTCGTCGGTGATGGACGCGTATGCTGCGCGGCCGATTTCCTTCAGCCATGCGTGCTCCGGCCCGACGCCGGGGTAATCGAGCCCCGCCGAAACCGAGTGGGTCTCAATGACCTGGCCGTTGTCATCCTGCAGAACATAGGTTCGGTTGCCATGGAGGACGCCCACGGCCCCGCGGTTGAGCGACGCGGAATGCGCGCCGGACTCAAGCCCGCGCCCTGCCGCTTCGACGCCCACCAGTTCGACTCCGGGCTGGCCGATGTACGGATGGAAGATGCCCATGGCGTTGGACCCGCCACCCACCGCCGCCACGACGTAATCGGGCTGGCGGCCGGCATATTCCGGCATCTGTTCCAGGCATTCGTTGCCGATGACACTCTGGAAGTCTCGAACCATCATGGGGTACGGGTGCGGACCCGCGACCGTACCGATGATGTAGAACGTATTTTCAACGTTGGTGACCCAATCGCGCATGGCCTCGTTCAGGGCGTCCTTGAGCGTACGCGAACCCGAATCCACGGGTATCACCGTAGCACCCAGCAGCTTCATGCGATAGACATTGGTGGCCTGGCGGCGGACGTCTTCGCTACCCATATAGACGACGCACTCCATGCCATAGCGGGCGGCAACCGTAGCCGTTGCAACGCCGTGCTGACCGGCGCCCGTCTCGGCGATGATGCGCGTCTTGCCCAGCCGGCGCGCCAGCAGGATCTGACCGATGCAGTTGTTGACCTTGTGTGCACCGGTGTGATTGAGGTCTTCCCGCTTGAGCCAGATCTGTGCCCCACCGAGAAGGTCCGACCAGCGCTTGGCATGGTAGACCGGGCTGGGGCGCCCGACAAAGTGCTTGAGTTCGTAATGGAATTCCTTCAGGAACTCCGGATCTTCGCGGTACCGCTCGTAAGCTGCCTTGAGCTCGTCGAGCGCATGCACCAACGTTTCAGCTACGAACGAGCCGCCAAAGCGGCCGAAATGCCCATCGCTGTCAGGTAGGGTGTAGGGTTCCAAATCTGTACTCTCTGGTTGCGCGGCCGCAGCCGACCGCGTATCACGGCACGGATGATCAATCCGGCATTTTAGCAGCCCATGTGCCGTGGCCGGGGATTAAACAGGCAATCCGGTTCACATGCGCGCGGCTTCGACACCTTGCAGCTCGTTCAAGGCCGTCAGCACCCGCGTAATTTGCTCGCCATCGCGCACCTCGATGGTGAAGACCATATGGGCGAGCGAGCGCCGGCTCTGCGTATTCACGCTGATGATGTTCAGGCGCAACTTGGCAAAGATTTCTGACAGGTCGCGCAGCAGATTGGGCCGCTCCTGCGCGTGGATGCTGATATCCACGGCATACAAGGTATCGCCGGTGTCGCCCCACTGAACCTCGATGGAGCGCTCGGGTTGGCGCAACACCATTGCGGCGTACGACGCACAATCGCGGCGATGTATCGAGACGCCACGGCCACGTGTCACGAAGCCGCCGATGTGGTCCGGTGGCGCAGGACGGCAGCAGCGGGCCAGCTGGGTCAGCAACGAATCCACGCCGACCACGAGCACACCGCTCTTGGCACTGTGGGATTGTGTACCCGTGCGCAACTGCCCCACCCGCGCGGTGTCGTCCTTTTGCTCCTGCTCATCGCGAGCCTTCTGCCCGCTCAGCAGATAGTCGATCTGGCGTAGGCTGAATTCCTCCTTCGAGACCGCCACGTACAGGTCGTCCGCACGGGCAAAGCCCAGCTGTTGCGCGAGCTGTTCCATACCGACCGCCGTTTTGCCCAGACGCTGCAGTTCCTTTTCCACCAGTGTCTGCCCGTGGCCGATACGTTGCTGCAGCTCGATGGCGTTGAACCAGGCGCGCACCTTGGCACGTGCACGCGGACTAGCCAGAAAACCGAGTTGGGGATTTAGCCAATCGCGCGAAGGGCCACCGGACTTGGCCGCAATGATCTCGACGATCTCGCCGGTATGCAGCGGGGTGGACAATGGCACCATCTGGCCATTGACCCGCGCCCCGCGGCAGCGGTGTCCGAGATCCGTATGGAGGTGATAGGCGAAGTCGACCGGCGTGGCGCCAGCCGGGAGTTCGATGACCCGCGCTTGCGGCGTCATCACGTAGATACGCTCGTCGGCTGCCGCCGCCAGGACGGGTGACGCTTCGGCCGAATCCCCATTCCACGAAAGCAGCTGGCGCATCCATGCCAGCTTCTGGTCATAGCCCGAAGTGGCTGCCACCTGGCCGCCTTTCGCGCCCGCCTCCTTGTACAGCCAGTGTGCCGCCATCCCGTATTCGGCATAGCGATGCATTTCGTCGGTGCGGATCTGTATTTCGAAGCTGCGCCCCTGCGCATCGGCCACGACGGTATGCAGAGAGCGATAGCCGTTGGGCTTGGGGCGGGAGATGTAATCGTCGAACTCGTCGGCCACCGGCGTCCATAACGAATGGATCAGCGCCAGCGCCGCATAACAGCTGCGCTCGTCTGCGACGATGACCCGCAACGCGCGCAAGTCGTAGAGCTGGTGGAATTCGAGCCGCTTGAGACGCATCTTGTTCCAGATGCTGAATATGTGCTTGGGACGCCCATACACCCGAGCCTCGATATTGGCTTCGGCCAGGGCGGCATGCAGGCGGTCCACGGCGGCCTCGATCAGCGCTTCGCGCTCTGCCCGCTTTTCTTCCAGCTGACGCGCGATGGATTTGTACGTCTCGGGCTCCAGAAACCGAAAAGCCAGGTCTTCCATTTCCCATTTGAGCTGCCAGATACCCAGGCGATTGGCCAGCGGCGAATACAGCTCCATGGTTTCACGCGCGAGCTCCACGGGATACGGCACCTTCTGGGCGGCATGCCAGCGCAAGGACTGCAGGCGCGATGCCAGGCGCAGCACCACGATGCGCAGATCCGCCGCCATGGCCAGGAGCATCTTGCGGCGCATCTCCTTCTGGTCCTGCCCATGCGCACCGCGCTCGGTTGCCGCCGTCCCCGCAATGTCCCCCAGCCTCAGAAGGCTGCGCGCGCCCTGTACCAACGTGGACACCGATGATCCAAACTGCTTGCGCAGCTGTTCAAGGCCCGCACGGGCCGGATCCGCTTCCGGGGGCAGCATGGTCAGTACCGCCGCCGCCCGCGCCTCGGCATCCGCGCCGATATCCGCCAGTATGAGGGCGACGCCCGCCGCATGAACGGCCAGGGGTTCGCCTGTGCCCGCTCGGAAGCCCGAGAGGCTTTCGGCACCGATCACCGCGGCCTCGCGCAGGAGACGGCAGCCGGAAGCATCGAGATCCTTTTCTGCGCGTTCGCGCCACGCTTCGTCAAAGGGCGTGGCGTCAGGAATGGTTGCGGTACGGCTGATCATGGCGGATAAAAACCGAAAGAAATACGGCCGGTGCGGCCAGCTCCTATACTACCTTCAGTGCCGCCAAGCGGCGACCCTGCCTCATGCTCATGAACGACCATTCAACGACTCGTACGCTGCTGATCGTATGGCACTCGCGCACCGGGGCCGCCCGCCAGCTCGCCGAAGCGGCGAGCCAAGGCGCTGCAAGCGTCTTGCGCGAGCTCGAAACGACGGAAGCGGTAAGCATCGTCTCGCGCGTAGCCAGCGAGGCGTCTGCCGCCGATCTGCTCAACGCCGACGCCTACCTCTTCTGTGCGCCCGAGAATCTGGCCTCCGTCAGTGGCGACATGAAGGAATTCTTCGACAGGACCTATTACGAAGTGCTCGACCGGCTCAACGGGCGCCCGTATGCCCTGGCGATCGCGGCGGGCAGCGACGGCAACGGCGCATTAAAGCAGGTGGAGCGTATCTGCACGGGCTGGCGGCTGCGGTTGGCCGCGCCGCCCTACATCGCGCATACGGATGCCCAGACGCCGGAATCGATTCTGGCGCCTAAAACTCTGACGTCGGAACAATGTCAGGCCGCGTGCGAGCTGGGAGGCACACTTGCCGCCTTGCTCGCGTGATGACCTGTTGAAGATGAAGTTAGCGTACTGCTGCGGTAACCACGATCTCGACTTTGTAATTCGGATTGGCGAGTCGAGTTTCAACGGTGGCACGCGGAGGTGCGTTGCCGGGAGCCACCCAGGCGTCCCAGGCGCGATTCATCGCGTCGAATTCCTTCATGTTGGCGACGTATACCGTGGCCATGAGGATGCGTGATTTGTCTGTGCCCGCCGTGGCCAGAAGCCGGTCGATGGTCGCCAGCACCTGCGAGGTCTGGGTCTCCATGTCGGCTTGAGGGTCGTCGGGAACCTGGCCTGCCAGATAAGCAACGCCGTTATAAACGGCCATGTCAGACAAGCGCTTTTCTACATTCACGCGTTCGATTTCTTGCATGTCTTTTTTCTCCGAATGGCATGGAATTTTTTGGACCGGCATCCAGTGCAGAAGTTCGCTGCTCGCCGGTCCGTGCTCAGACCGGCGGCAACTGGAATACCTGACGCAGATAGGCCAGGTAAGCCGGATCCTCACACATGGTTTTCTCCGGTGTATCGGAAACCTTGGCAACAGGCTGGCCGTTACAGCGGATCATCTTCATAACGATCTGCAGGGGCTCATGGCCCAGATCGTTCGTGAGATTGGTTCCGATGCCGAAAGACACGCGGCAGCGACCCGCGAAATGGCGCGCCAGGGCGATGGCGCGCGGAATCGTGAGAGCATCGGAAAAGACCAGCGTCTTGGTACGCGGGTCGGTACGGTTGGCTTCGAAATGCGCCAGGACCCGCTCTCCCCATACAAAAGGATCGCCGGAATCATGGCGCGCACCGTCAAACAGCTTGCAGAAATACATGTCGAAGTCACGCAGGAAGGCATCGAGCCCGTACGTATCCGACAGGGCAATGCCGAGATCGCCGCGGTATTCGCGCGCCCAGACCTCGAGCCCGAAAACCTGTGAGTCCCGCAGCCGCGGGCCCAGCGCCTGGCAGGCCTGCAGATATTCATGGGCCATGGTACCCAATGGCGTCACGCCATGCAGCATGGCCATCCATACATTGCTGGTGCCGGCAAAGTGGTCGCCCATTTGCGCCTTCATGGTGCGCGCGACCTCATCGTGCCAGCGCTTGGAAAAGCGGCGGCGGGTTCCGTATTCCGCCACGCGGAAATCCGCCAGCGAAGGATCCTTGGTGACCAGCGCCATTTTCTCTTGCAGCCGGCGCCGCCCTTCTTCCCAGTTCGGTTCCTTGCAGACGTTGCGGAAGTACACCTCGTTGACGATGGCCAGTACGGGGATCTCGAAGAGAATGGTATGCAGCCACGGGCCTTCGACGAAGATGTCGATCTCGCCCTCTCCCTTGCCTTCCGATACGTGGATGCAGCGCTCAGGCAAATGGAAGAGTTCCAGAAAATCGATGAAGTCGCTCTTCATGAAGCGCAGGCCGCGCAGATAGGCGAGCTCCTCCTCCGTGAAGCGCAGCTTGCACAACGCGCTGATCTCTTCGCGGATCTCGTCGAGATAGGGGCGCAAATTGACGCCGGCGGTCCGGCATTTGTATCGGTATTGGACGCGGGCCGCCGGAAAATGATGCAGCACGACCTGCATCATGGTGAACTTGTATAGGTCGGTGTCCAACAAGGAGGTGATGATCATCGTTCGGGGGTCCGCCTTTTTTGTTGCGAAACCATAGCATATCCATGGAAGGGTTGTTTCAGGGCAACGATCCGGTATTGGGTAAAATCCCTTAATTGCTATTGGAGTGCTGAGATGACCCACGTCGTTACCGAAAACTGTATCAAATGCAAATACACCGACTGCGTCGACGTCTGTCCGGTGGATTGCTTCCGGGAAGGTCCGAACTTTCTGGTGATCGATCCGGACGAATGCATCGATTGCGCCGTGTGCGTGCCCGAATGCCCGGCAAATGCCATCTTCGCCGAAGAAGACGTGCCCAAGGACCAGGTCCCCTATATTGAACTGAACGCAGAACTTTCGCCCCAGTTCGAAATGATCAATCGTTCGAAGGGCCCGCTGCCGGACGCCGACGAGTGGAACGGTAAGCCGAACAAACGGCAATACCTTGAAACCTGAATATTCCGTCAATTCCGTGGTTTTTCCCTATTCCTGTCATAGAAATTCGGACACACACGAGTATGATTGACTGCAGTCTTGGGGTATCCGGCGTTATTGGGGTGCCCCTCTCGTGTAACAAACCACGACGGAAGAAGAACAAATGCTGTATGACCTCCACGAGCTCCAGCGGGCTTTCCTGACTCCGCTGGCGCGCTTTACCGATTCCGGCTCCCTGCTGTTTTCGCATCCGTATAGTCCCCTCGCCTACACCCCCGTATCCCGCCACATGGCCGCCACGTACGAGCTGCTGCACCGGCTGGGCAAGGATTACGAAAAGCCGGCATGGCATCTGGACGAAACGGAGGTGGATGGTCAGCCGGTAGAAGTCACCGTCGAGACGGTGTTGCAGCAGCCGTTCTGCAATCTGATCCATTTCAAGCGCGCCATTCCCGCCAACCGCGAGCCCGACCCGCGGGTGCTGGTGGTGGCACCGCTTTCCGGTCACCACGCCACGCTGCTGCGCGACACCGTTCGCGCGCTCCTGCCGAACCACGATGTCTACGTCACAGACTGGATCGATGCCCGCATGGTGCCCGTGGCCCGCGGCCCCTTCCACCTGAACGATTACGTCCGGTACGTTCGCGATTTCCTGCGCTGGATGGGGCCGGAGACTCACGTCATTTCCGTTTGCCAGCCTACCGTCCCCGTATTGGCCGCCGTGTCGCTCATGGCGGCAGATGACGACCCCTGTCAGCCGCGCAGCATGGTGATGATGGGCGGGCCGATCGACGCGCGCGAATCGCCCACTCAGGTGAACAAGCTGGCGACCACAAAGCCCTACTCATGGTTTGAAGACACCGTCATCCATCGTGTGCCTTCGCGCTATCCAGGGGCCGGGCGCCGGGTGTACCCGGGCTTCCTGCAGCACACCGGCTTCGTGGCCATGAACCCGGACCGGCATGTGCAGTCGCATTACGACTTCTATCTCAACCTGCTCCGGGGCGACCAGGAAGACGCGGAATCGCATCGCCGTTTTTACGACGAGTACAATGCGGTGCTGGATCTGCCCGCAGAGTTCTACCTCGATACGATACGCATCGTGTTCCAGGAATACCGCCTGCCGTGCAAGACGTGGGAAATCGATGGGCGTATCGTCGATCCGGCTGCGATCTCCAAGGTCGCGCTGTTCACGATCGAAGGCGAACTCGACGATATCTCGGGCCTGGGTCAGACCCGCGCAGCGCTTGATCTGTGCAGCAACGTTCCAGAAGACCGCAAGGAGCACTACACGGCACCGAACTGCGGGCACTACGGAATTTTCTCCGGGCGGCGCTGGCGACAGACCATCTGTCCCAAGATTGCCGACTTCATCCGCCGCGCCTGATCCACGCGGCACAGGTTTGGAACAAAGGGGGCGCCACGCCCCC